>CAZEDN010000067.1:0-5850 GCA_964510905.1 uncultured Candidatus Peribacteria bacterium | reverse complement strand
CCCTCTATGCTCAATGTCTTCAGTCCATCGTAAATGAAAGGCGGGTTTATTCCTAGCGGCGGTTCGGGCTTATACACTATCTAATTTCCCCTGTTTTTCTAGGATAGGCATTGAACACGGAGAGTCCACTTCAAGTCCTAGTTCTCTGAGACCCGGACAACCCTCACGTCGAAAACCTCCAAGAGTATTGCCCGCCGAATTGGGGATAACGCCAACACGCCCAGCAATATCGCTTGTTGTGAATGCGGTAGAACGATCGGTTGCGTCTCCCAACTCCACAATAACCTTGCGCCGCTGAGGGGTGCTAAGCATCGCCATACGTGCTTGGACAAAACCTTTCACAGATCCAATGGCAGGGACGGTCGGAATCGGATCGGGGTCAATAGCTCGCTCCAAAATGAGACAAAGGATATCCAATAAGCGATGCGTGTCCAAGATTTGGTCAAGTAGTTCCTGTGAGGATTGTTTTCGGTGTCGACGATATCGAAGAAAGTGAACAACAGAAACATCAGGCTGAGTAAGCAGTTTTTTTACAACAGAGGACGGACGAGAAAATGAATTGGCCAACGTAACGATGCATCTAGCAACCTCTAAATGCTTTGGATGGACATCGTCCATACGCTCCGCACAATCTTCGCCTCTCAAGGCAGCGGTTGCTACGCTAATAATGCTTACAGCATCGGAGGGCAAGGCATCATCCCTTGTCGGGGGTGAGGGTCGCACTGGATCCACAAAGTTTTCCCAAAAACTTCGGTCCGCCTGAGAATGGTGCACAAAAGTTTGCTTAGCGCGATCAACAATTTCTCCAACCATTCCAAGTTTCGCCGAGTCGAGAAGGCGAAATTCCTCGACGTAAATATTCAAGGCGTGGAGCCAAACCGCCAACGGGCACCCTTCCAATTGAGCAAACAACTCCGCTTGAAAGGGCTGTTTTACAACGGCAACATTGCGAAAATAATCCTTCCGAATGAGTCCCAGTGCCACCAATCCTTGAACTTCTCTTGGCAACTGAAGAAGTCTTACATGAGATTTAACATTAGGAAGGCTGGACTCAAGCTCCTCAGCAACTTGACGGTTTGTGGCACCAGATTGCTTGCGTTGAAGGCAGGCCTGCCCAAAGGCAATAGGGTTCGAACTCATGTGAGCATCCGGTTCGGTCGCTGCTTCCATTAGAGCCTGACGCGTAGCGAGCTCCATCAAGATTTCATCATTCAATAAATCGTCCATCATCGTTTCAAAGTTGCGCAGAGGTTCAGGCCAAAGATGCAAAGGTAGCCCGCTAATTTCAAAGCGCTTAAGGAGTAATTTTAGGGCAGCTTGTTGCTCCCCAGTCAAAACATATAGGCGAGAACCCTCCAATTCACCCATCGCAATAAGGCCCTGCAAAACAGTGGGATAAGTTCTTAAGCGAAGAACGTTTTCAATCCAAGAGCGCGACAATCCAGGAATTCTTGAAGCAATGTCACCTCCCCGCACACCATTGCGCCCCACGCATCCTTCGGCTTTAAGTTGATCACGAACACGCTCACAGGCGATCGCCGCCTCTATGAGATTTTTAGAATGAGGGTCAAGATCTGGGGTCAGTTCCAATTCGTGAACCGCCCATTCTACTGATTGCTCATAGGTCGGAGGTAGGACCAGTATGGGGCTTGAGCCTCCATCCTCTCCCAAAACCTCATCACTTGTCACTTCTGTCATAGTAAACATTAACAGATAAGGAAAAATGCTAACATAAACACTAAAAAAGTCAACCCTATTTCCTCCTGGCGCATAATCGTATAAAATCAACACGCGGCCTGTTTCAGGCCGCACCACGGAGAGATGGCCGAGCGGTTGAAGGCAACAGTCTTGAAAACTGTCAGGGGTGCAAGCTCCTCCTGGGTTCGAATCCCAGTCTCTCCGCCACCACGCGTAGCCCCGCCAACGGCGGGGCGGAGCGCAGAGCCGAGCAATAGCGAGGCTCCTAAAAAGTTTGAACCCTCCATCTCTGCCAATGAAACCTTCCATAGTCAAAGGCGTCAGCTTTGGCCTCACGTCAGGAATCATCACAACCCTCGGTTTGATGGTCGGGCTGCATTCGAGCACGCATTCAAAAGTGGTCGTGATCGGTGGAGTGCTTACCATAGCCATTGCCGACGCACTTTCCGATGCCATGGGGATGCACATTTCTCAGGAAGCAGAACACAAAAACACCACAAAAGAGGTCTGGGAATCAACATTCGCAACATTCATTGCAAAACTTATTTTTGCCTCAACATTCATCATCCCCGTACTGCTATTTCACCTCGACCTCGCCATCCTCATCAGCATCGGTTGGGCAATCATCGCACTCTCCGCCCTCAGTTACTTCATCGCCAAGCAGCAAAAAGAAAGACCGTTGCACGTCATCGGCGAACACATTCTCATCACCATCGTTGTGATCATATTGACCCACTATGTCGGCCAATGGATCGCCGTCACATTTTCCTAACTCTCAAAAATGTCCACAAAAATCATCACCCCTAAACTCAAAAAAGCACTCCTCGCCGCACAACACAACGAGATCACCGAACACGTCATCTATCGAAAATTGGCTGCCTCAACGCGCGATTCACACAACGCCAAAATCCTCAAAAAAATCTCAGATGACGAACTCAAACACTACAACGTCTGGAAAGGATTCACCGGGAAGGAACTCAAGCCAAAATGGTTCATGGTCTTCCTTTATTACTGGATCGCAAAAATTTTCGGCATCACGTTCGGAATGAAATTGATGGAAAAAGGGGAAAAACTGGCCCAATTCAACTACGAAAAAATTGCCAAATCCATCCCCGAAACCAAAGCGATCATTGAAGACGAAAACGAGCACGAACAGGCGCTCCTCAATATGCTCGACGAGGAACGATTGCAATACGTGGGATCGATCGTCCTTGGACTCAACGACGCATTGGTCGAACTAACCGGGGCACTAGCCGGACTCACATTCGCATTCCAAAACGGACAACTCATCGCCATCGCCGGACTCATCACCGGGATCGCAGCATCGTTCTCCATGGCCGCCTCCGAATACCTCTCCACAAAGGCCGAAAAAGGACACGACAAACACCCCATCAAAGCATCCGTATACACCGGCCTCGCATACATTTGTACCGTGATGTTGCTCATCGGACCATACTTATTGCTCGAAAATTTATACCTCCCACTCGGCCTCATGCTGCTGATCGCGATTCTCGTCCTTTCCTTCTTCATCTTGTATGTGTCGGTCGCAAAAGACCAACCATTCCGCAAAGATTTCCTCGAAATGACGTTCATCAGTCTCGGGGTGGCCGCATTAAGTTTTGGCATCGGCGTATTGATTCGAACGTTTGTGGGGATTGAGGTATAATTGACAATCTCTAAAAGGTGGCTATAATCGACAACCTCGATTAACCCACCACAATGGGAGACAAGATGAAAAAACTGGGCGTAGAGCTCGGCGCCGATTCAGATTTAAAGCGCGACACAAAAATGGCGCTCGCTTATGCATTAGCGGGGGAAGGAGTCGATACCGCAAATCCGACTAATGTGATTTTTCATCTGTTGCAACTATTCGAGGACCCAGAGACTAGCGCTAAAGTTCGTGATCTATTTCAGCGAATGTACGAGGTTTATCATCGAATGCTCGCAGACACACGGAGGGACGAAGACGAAACGCGTAGAAACATAAGTAAATTCAGAAGTGCGTGCGAACGAGCCGGGATAGAGTTGCAAGAACCTCAGCCCGAAGAAACACCGCCGCCACCCGTAGTCGCTGCGCCAGTAGCATCCACTCCTGCCACCATGCAAAGCCGCGAGCCGGCCGCGTCACAAGTAGTCAACGATGCAGAAGAAATACGACTCTGTGCCCTAGGCGAAAAGGTGGCAAGGAGATTGAAACAATGCCGACAAGTCAGCATCGCTGGGCCAAACGTTCCATCCGCTCGCGACCCTAGAAATCGGATGATTCTATTCTATCTAAAGGGAAGTGATATGGCCTGCTTCCTCGAAATCCGTCCTCACGAAGAGCAAATTGCCATATGGTCAGGAGGGACAGTCCGAATACCTATAGAACTCCACACCGAAATTTCACAACAATTTGGCCTGAAAACCGGCCCACAACTGAGAAGTGGCAACGAGTTCGTGTGGGATGGCGTCACACTTGAGATGTTGGAAAATGTTGTCGAGTCTAGCTCAGACCCAGCTTCACCGCTATAATGCCCGCGATGAAAAACTTCAAAGCCATCATTTGGGACATGGATGGAGTCTTGGTCGAATCGGAAAAAATGCATGTCGAAGCCGAGGTCAAAACGCTCCAAGCATACGGAATCGATCTACCAAAAGTGGACACGAGTCATTTTATGGGCATGTGCCTTCATGAGTATTTTGAAAAAATTGGAGAACACTGTGGAGTAGAACTTCCCATCGACGAACTCATGGAAGGACACACAAAAACTCTAGAAAACTATTATGGTGAATATTTCCCAGAAGTCCCCAACGTACGCGAAACTCTCGAAAAGCTCGCACCCGACTACGCCATGGCCCTCGCCACGAGCATGCAACACAACCTCGCCCAAATCTATCTCAAGCGCGTTGACATCACCCAATATTTCCAATTCGTCATTGGCGGCAACGACGTCACAAAAGCCAAACCGGACCCAGAAATTTTCCTCAAATCAGCCAAAAAACTCAACCTCCCCTCAGAACAGTGCGTGGTCATCGAAGATTCCACCAACGGCATCCACGCAGGCAAGGCAGCAGGCATGTTTGTAATCGCGCGCCGCGCCGAGCACAACGCCTCGCAAGATCTGTCCCAAGCCGACCACATAATCGACGATTTACTCGAGATTCCCGTTTACTTAAGTGGGTAAATCGAATACAATTCAGGACGCTGTTCTTTTACAAACCACGAACTCTTCTTCCAGGTATAAAAAAGGACGTGAGCGAATTTCACTTGAGCTCACGACATGTCGCAAACACTATGGGTCTTGTGGGGCCCGAAGTGGCTTGCGAAGGAGTTTAGCGAAAGTTAAATTCGCGAACAACACTTGGGGGGAGTTCACGAGGGGGTGCCCCCCTCGTGTAAATGCGGAGAGGTACTCAAGTGGCCGAAGAGGCGGGTTTGCTAAACCTGTAGGGTGGCTTATGTCGCCGCGGGGGTTCGAATCCCCCCCTCTCCGCCAGCAGAAACAGGAAGCCCCGCATAAGCGGGGCGATCATGTTTCCTTCCCTTTAACGTACATTTTGTCTAAATCAAAAAAGCATATTCCGCGGCGGAGCGGGAAAAGCGGGATCAGAATCCTAGGGGCTGGCCCCTCCGGATTGACCGCAGCCATCAATCTCGCGAAAGCGGGATATAAAGTCGACGTCTATGACCAAAACAAAGACGTCGGTTTTCGGTTTCACGGAGACATGCAGGGGCTCGAAAATTGGTCCGAAAAACAGGACGTTTTGGACGACCTCAAACGCATGAACATCGAGATCAATTTCGATTGCGACCCTTTTGACTACATGATTATGTCCAACGGAAAATATAAGAGAACTTGTCATTGTGAGCGCACGGCTTTTTACTTAATAAAGCGGGGAAGTTTTAAAGGAAGTCTTGATCGAGGACTTAAAGAGCAGGCCATAAAAGCTGGTGCAAAAATTCACCTTAACAAAACCATCCCCCCAAAAAAGGCCGACATTATAGCCACTGGCCCACACCTAGATAAAATTGTCGCCGCCGCTACCGGAATTACTTTTAAAACTAAAGCAAAAGACATTGCCGTGGCTCTTCTTGCACAGCGCGAACTCCCCGCCGGAGAGGGTGGGGCCGGACCGGTCGGGTCTCCCTGGCGGCTTTTGTCATCGGCG
>CAZEDN010000066.1:0-5985 GCA_964510905.1 uncultured Candidatus Peribacteria bacterium | reverse complement strand
CCATAACATCGGAAAAGATCGTTAGAACTGCACGGCAAATTCAAAAAAATCATCATTTTGGCGATTGCTTCCGCACCAAATTGACTCAAAAATAGAGGCATTGAATGTTGATTGAGCGGCACCACACGATCAAACATTTCGAATGCTCGGCGATACTCCTCCAGCCCCTTGAAAACGCCCTGCTTTCCTCCAACAAAACGAATACAAGACGCCATCGTTCCCAAGCTCGGAAAATGTTCTTCAATCACACCAAGCAATTCATCGCGATAAATTGTCACCCAGTTTTTCACATCATGATCGTGAGAATTTCTTTCGAGTAATTCTAAAATAGCCATCTCATTCCGAAAGCGCTCATCCCCCACGATATCAAACGTATGTTCAGGATCGAGGAGGACACCTCCATTAAGGGGAACCATCACTCCAATCCCACGTTCGTTATAACCTCGGACAAAATCGGTGCAATTATGAAAAGGCTGATCGCCTCGACCCCCTCCTCCAAGTAAAATCCCTTCACCTCCATCATAGGGGACACAATCCAATTCAAGACCGTGAGTCTCGCGGCACCGGTGTTGCAGCTCAAGAATTTGAGCACAAGCGCGATCAAAATATTCGGGGCAACCAGGGGTGGGCAGATCTCTATCTAAAAACGGATCCAAACCCCCAAACTCCACGGTTAAAGTCGGCATTTCAGCCATAAGAGTGATTTAAAGGAAGGCAATATAGCAGACTATGCTTCTTCCGCAAAGTCAACTTCTTCTGGCCCACCTTCGAGCGTCGCTTTGATGCGCCGCACTCCCGCTCCTGACGACTGCTCTTTTTTGAGGGTAAATTTACCGAGTAAGCCGGTGCTGGCCACATGCGGTCCTCCGCAGATTTCCTTCGAGGAATCGTCTACGGAATACACCTTGATCTTCTCATCATATCGGTCTGGAAATACCCCGATAGCCCCACTTGCCTTGGCCTCGTCGACGGTCATCATTTCGTAGTGAATGGGCAAGTCAGATTCGATGATTTCATTCACTCGCGCCTCGACCGCAACTTTTTCTTCATCCGTCATTTTTTCGTGGTGTGTGAAGTCAAAACGGAGTCGTTCATGCGTGATGTTGGACCCTTTTTGGTACACGTTATCGCCCAAAATTTCGCGCAATGCCATCTGAAGTAGATGAGTGGCGGTGTGTAATTTTACAGTTTCGGCCTCCTCGTCTTGAAGTCCGCCGCTAAACTTCTGTTCGGCACCCGCGCGTGACTTTTCTTGGTGTTTTTTGAAGCACTCTTCGTACGAATCGCAATCAACGGTCAGGTCGTGTTCGCGTGCCAATTCTTGGGTCATTTCGAGGGGAAAGCCGTACGTGTCGTACAAACGAAACGCCATTTCGCCGGTGATCGTTTTGGAACCATCAACTTCTAGTTTTGTGAGCATTTTTTTGAACTCGTACTCGCCTTTGCCGAGGGTTTTAGAAAACTTGGTTTCTTCTTCTTGAAGTGCGGATCGTATGAAGTCTTTTGATCGCTCAAGTTCGGGATAATCGGGAGCATAAATACCTATGATCACCTCAGCGATTTGGGTCGTGAAAAAACCCTCGATGCCCATCTTCATCCCATGGCGAATCGCACGTCGGATCAAACGGCGCAGGACATAACCCTGGTCTGTATTAGATGGGCGAACCGCTCGCGGATCAGCCAAAATAAACGTCGCTGCTCGCAAATGATCAGCAATGATCCGCTCCGAAACCGTCTCTTCCTGCGTGGCCAACTCACGAATTTTTTCCATAATCGACGTGAAAACATCAGTCTCAAACACATTAGAAACCCCCTGCATAACCGCAGCCACGCGATCCAATCCTAATCCGGTATCCACGCATTTTTGTGCTAAGGGTTCAAATTTCCCATCAGCCGTTTTGTTGTATTCCAAAAACACATTATTCCAGATCTCTACAAACTTCCCGCATTCGCATGATGGATCACAGTTCGGTCCACAAGGGTCCTGGCCCATTTCATAAAAAATCTCGGTGTCCGGGCCACACGGCCCAGTCTGGCCTGCCGGCCCCCACCAGTTCTCCTTCTTCCCAAAAAAGAATATCCGAGAAAATCCCAACTTCTCCCACGCCGCTGCCGCCTCCTCATCCTTTGGCGCGTCTTCATCCCCCGCAAAACAGCTCACATGCAACCTGTCCGGATCAATCCCCAATCCACCTTCCTCAACCGATGTCGTCAAAAATTCGTAACTCATTTCAATCGATTCCTTCTTAAAATAATCACCCAACGACCAGTTCCCCAGCATCTCAAAAAACGTGAGATGCGTCGTATCGCCAACCTCATCCACATCGTCCGTGCGCAAACATTTCTGACAGCTCACCAGCCGTTTGCCTTGCGGATGTGTTTCTCCCATCAGATAAGGCACAAGCGGATGCATCCCGGCGGTTGTGAACAGAACCGTCGGGTCGTTTTCGGGAATGATCGACGCCCCCGAAATCGCCGCATGCCCATGCTTTTGTGCAAAGAAGTCGATGTATTGTTGCCGAAGCGTACGTGAATCCATAGTCACGTACTTTTATACCGGAAAACGCGCGTGGAGGGTAGGTTAGGCCGCGTCCCTCATCTCATGGCTGAGTTCGATAACGCGCAAGAAGATCTGACGGAATCGCTCGCGATACTCTTCTGCGCGATGATCTTGCCGGACCGCTTGCGCAAGGTGAGAAGTCCCTTCAGGAAGTGCGAAAACTTCTTCTGGGGGCAGACCCAATTGTTTGCGTTGTTTTGCATGAGCTCGAAGGCGGCCGGGCTGAAGAAGCCCATCGCGATCCGCTTCTGCCCGTACAAAGGGCACCTGCGCCATCTCTTCAGGATAAGCACGCGCCAACGCTTTCAAGCTAGCCGGCGGGCAAGTCGCCGCCTGCCAAAACGCTCGTGTTGGGCCTGCATGAGCCGCTGTCGCGGCCACATAATTGTCGAAAACTTGACTGTCATACTCATCACTTTGGTGCGTTGTGCCTCCCATCATGCGCCCAACTTCACTGGGCGGGAGCAATAATCCATTGTGTGTAACCCAGGATTGCACTGTTGTTTTTGCCAAGGTGCGCGGCCCAATCGTTCTAAGGGTTTTAAGGGAGAGGAGAAAATCTGAAAACGTCCCTGGACAACCACACTCAGGAATCACTCCGGCCAATCGCATGCGACCTTCTTTCATCCCTTCCAAAATCGGCCACATCGCGCCACGTCCCCACTGTTCCCCCAGCGAACGGAGTAAAAAGTAAACATCGCCCCACTCACCAGGCCCATTCACATTGAATGGACTAACGTCAAGGATTCCTTCCATTTGACGTCGCGAATCAACGAGTGCTCGACTCATCGAATTCCCCCCAACATGACCGTCATTGTTGTATTCAGGATGTCCAATACCAAACGGATTCAATCCAACATATTGGAAATGAGTGTACCGTCCACTTTCACGCGCCGCGTCTGCAAACATCATCGCTTTCACCCAAAAAATCCAATCCGGCTCTTTAAAGCCTCCATCAGCAACAAGCGTACAAACCTGATCAGGGGTGGGATTTCTGAAAGCGTCACGCTCATTCAATGGACCTTGAATAGCAGAAGTGGGGCGAAAAGGATTCACGCAATACGGTCCCACTTCAATTGGGTCTCCTTGAATCACATGACCATACAAGGGGGGATGAGGATGAATCATGTCGCCTCCATCAGCTTGATCAGTAAAAGGGATTTCTGTTCTAGTCTTCCCTGTTGCATCCACATTGTATCGACCACTCGCATTCACAGCAGCAGCCATCAATGCATCGATTTCGTATCCTTCACCGGGGAGTAAACCTGGGTCAGAGTGTAAGGGTGCGGGTTCAACCATAAAAATCAATTTAAAACTCAGGAAAGGAATTCTAGCCAAAAACAAAAAATTGTCAACCACTTTCCCCCTCCCTCCGTAATCTGGTACACTTAAATTTACTATGCCCAAGAAAAAATCCTCCAAGAAGCCTCTCCAAGAATCCCTCCTCATACGATGGCGTGAATATCTGTTGAAGCGCGTTTTGTTACGCACAGCGATACTGGCGATCACGTTGACCATTTTTGGGGCAGGACTGATCATTCTTGCGTTTGAAGTGTGGAAAGCGCCGTCCATTGCCAAACTTTTGCCCGCAGAAGAGACCATCGCGTTCATGGAGGGGGACTTCACGTTTTGGTATGGGTTTAGCGATATGTTGACTGAGGAAGAAAAGACATACGATGGGATCGCGTATTTTAAGAATGAAAAACCGGTATATTTTGTTGAAGAAGGCAATAAAATGATCCCTTCCGTCGATTTCGAAGTGGAAGGATTGGTGTTGAAGCGCGATCCAAACTTCATCAAACTTCGGCCCAATTTACCGTACGAACCGGCCGCTTTCGTGTACATCGATCCAGTCCCATTTCTTGAAGAAGCAAACGTTCGACTCCCCGTATGGGCACCATTGCAGCTCGCGCCATGGCTCCTCGCAACCGGAATGGCCATCGACCCACAAGAGGAAGGAACCACCCTCATTCAAACCCACACCGTTGCCGACAAATCGCTCATGGACGGGGAGGCATTATTCCACCTCGACCAAAAGTACAAAGGAAAACTCATCGAAAAATTCCCCGATGCCCTCACTCAATTCTATGGTGGCAAAAATCTTTCCACCACATTCGAACAATTCGTCGCCGTCCTGAACGCAGCCGACGGCAGTGGCAAAATCTACCAAGCCGTCCTCCAAAACCTATTCGAATCGTACTTCGGCACCACACTCGACATCAACGAAACGATATACCCTCTCCTCGAAAACGAATACGCCCTCGGCCTCACGGACGAATCCTGGATCTTCGCCATCGAACTCACGAACACCACAGAACCCGTACAAGAACTCCTCCTCGACACACTTTTGACTCGTGGACTGGTCACCATCGATGAAGAAACCTCCACACTCACCCAAAACACCCTCTTTCTTGCCACTACCGAGTACGCAGGCCACCTCTACAACACTCTCCTCGACGAAAACGGCGCGCCCGTCCTCAACTATTTCATCCAAGACGACATACTCTTTCTCACCCCTCGAGATGCTGAAACACTTGCCCTCCTCGATACGTTATCAAATAATGCAGGGGCCTTTCATGTTCCCAGCGAAATATTGTCCGGCGATCACGCAATGATGACCAAGATAGCGGACGGCGACGGCCCCACGGTCTACTCCTCCATCAACCTGTTTGACGACGGCATCGCCACACTCCACGTAATCGTTGAATAGCGACAGGAAGCGAAGCGATCCAGTCGCCATAAAAAATGACAAACATATGGCCAAAATAACAGACATAAGGCTAGGCCAAAATGACTCGATTAAGATCGATGAATCCTTTGTGCTCGAAACCTCTAAGGTCAAATCCCCCCACGTGATCGACCTCAAAAATCGGCCCAGATTGCGCCACGAACACCCGGATCAACTCAAAGATGTGAAAGCAGGACTTGCCCAAGGGCTCAAAAAAGGGCTCACTTCGCAGCACAATCTTTATGAGGAGAAGTACGACCCACCGGTGCGTATCGCGAGCCGCTTCAGTGAGCTGGCGCGCATGATGGTGCTGGGGCTGGCGGTAGCGTTCACATTGAATGCGGTGGGCGTGTACTACGATGGGTTGGATTTGAAAGAAGAAATCGCCACCGCCGCCTACTCCAGTTACGAATCGATTTTGGAAGAAGGCCCCAGCGAAGACGCATTCCAAGCCGCCGAAGAAATTTTCCAAGAAGCGCAACAAAGTCTTTGGTTTTTGCAAAATCAACGCCAAGAACTGTTGGCCCAAAACAAGACCGCACTCGCTGTCACCAATCTGTTAAACGCAGGAGAAGAGCTGTCAGAAGCGGGTGGTTCCTTTATGACGTTTGTGGACAACATGCGCACCATCAGTCCCGAGTTGTTGAATGAAAAACGGGGTACCGGCGTTTCCGTTTCCGGAAGACTCAAAGCAACA
>CAZEDN010000065.1:0-6009 GCA_964510905.1 uncultured Candidatus Peribacteria bacterium | reverse complement strand
CGTTTGTGGTAGAAGAAATCGATTTTGACCGGATGCAGGGAGTGTGTACGGAAAGCGCTCGCCTCATTCAAAAAATCGTCAATGATGAAGAACCTTTAGAGGACGCCGATTACGCCTCGGTTGTGGAGATGATTCGAGGGTATTACAAAGCGGACCTTGAGGCCGAAGACATGAGCAGTTTGGAAAAGAAAGTCCGCATGATTGAAAACACCGGAGTACTCGCTGCGGTTCACGCCATGAGCCCCGGCCAACAGTTTGCACTCGGGCAATACATCGTCCGCACGGCCGAGCCCCTCGAAGCCAGCTACGGCATTCGATTTTTAGTAAAGGCTGGCTTCCTCGACATCGGCCAAGGGAAGCAACTCCTCGAGCCCCTCGGCAAGGACTACGCCCTAGACGATGCTGAGATGCAAGAAATCCGCGAAACCCGTGAAATGATCGAAAAAATGCGCGAATTAACGACCGATGGGATGAGCAAAGTACCTCATCTCAACCGAGCAATGGAGCATTTCACCGCATCAAACGGAATCCTCTACGAAGTGGTATTTCGATTCGCTGCGGCCGGTGTGATCATGCCGTTTGTGTTCAGTATGAACAATCCCGGCGCATGGCCCGACATCATGGCCAATCCATTTTGGATGGCCTCAGTGGGCGTGGCCGGATTGACCGCCGATCACGTGACCGGAGGCATCGGAACCGGAATGGTTTCACAAGGAATAATGGGATTGGGAACTCCCAAAGAAACGCCTGAAGCCCGAGAAGAGCGCCTCTTGTGGGGCAACTTCTGTGACGTGACCGGAGACCATCCCGAAACGGTCGAACTCCTCCACACACAGAAAGACGGCATTACCTTGCTCGACGCCATCAACAAAAAAGCACACACCGACCACGACACCCCCGCCGATTACGAATTCCACTTCAGCGATTTCCCAGAATTCATGGAGGTTCCCGAATTCGAACAACCGGAGCGAGACGGCGCCACGCGCGAAGAGACCGAACGAGTCATCACCAAGATCTACGGAATCTTGTCCAGCCCCATGAGATGCGACAAAACCGAACACATGTTCGCCAAGTTTGACGAAGCGGAAAAACGCCGCACAGACCCCAACTTTAGACCTGAAACCACCGAATAATCATGGCTCAAAACACCATACAATTCGGGGCTCGAGAGAAAAAAATCGCCACCCTACTGTGGCAAGATCTCGCCAACGGTAAAATCGATCCGTCTGCCTACATCGGGTATCGAAAACTGCTCAACGAAGGCGGGCTCATACTGGTCGACCTCACCGATGACGGGGCGTACAACGATTATCTTTCTGTCGCGGACCTCAACACTCTCACGAGAGAGTACGCCATCAGTGGGGATCGCCATGTGAAACTATTTGAGGGAAATGAGGAGATCACGTTGAACCAGTTGATGGAGCGATTTCCTGAACGTGGAGAAGGGGGAAGTGAAATGGATCTCAACAAGAGTGAAAAAAGGCTCGCTCGATTGCGTGGAACGTTTGAATATCCTTTGGGAGAAGTTCCCGAAGCGGTTCACGAAGAAGTCACGGGAGACGTCGCAGAAGAACAGGTTAAACAGGAGTATTTAGACGCCGAAACGAAACTGGCGCTCGAACTCATCGAACAAGATGGATTGCCTCCAGACGAGGCGGCCGAATACGCCGAAATGGCGCGGTTGGGACAATTGGCGGTGGTCGAAATCAATGGAAACCTTCGTTATTTCTCAGAACATGACATAGAACTTCTCCTCGAACAGGAGGGTACAGACCCCGAAGCGACCGTGAAATTGATGAATCCCAATTGGTATCAGGGCGACAACGACGAAGTACGGTTGAGCGATCTGCCCGAAGTTTTTGAGCAAAAGCGAAAAGGAGGACGATGGAGTGAGCCGTCCGAAGAAGCGGAGAAACGCCCAGAGGACGAGGTCCCCGCAGAGAAGCCGCTCCAAAAAGAGCCTCAAATCGCACCTCCCGTTGCGGCTGGAACCGAAGATTCGCGCCTCCAAAAATTGGCCGAAGAGTTACGCGCACAACCAGCGGATCGCGGACAGCAAGAACTCGAGGTAGAAATGAAATATCAACCTAAAAAAGAGGATCTTCCTAAGCCAGTTCCGACCGGTCCAGTTGCCGGACCTCCACAAGAGCAACCGTTACAAGACATTCCCGCCGAAATGATCGGAGGAGAAACAGGGGATTCAGCTCCGATCGACCTCCTGCAGGGATCCAAAGCGCCACAACCATTGATGACGCACGCACCCGGAACCGCAAAACCCGAAGCCGCTCCAGAGGAGCAGCCGATCGAAGAACTCAAAAAACAACAAGCCGAACGCACCGCAGCACTAGAGGAAGCGGTCGCCGAACAAGAAGCGGCCCAAAATCGCGTCACCGAAGCAGAGCTCACCGCTACAGGAGGACCAACTCGAAGAATCGGAGGCGGAATCGTCGGTGGAGCAGGCATTTTCGGTGGAGCAGGCGTCATGTTTGGCCTCATTGAGGGCGGACGATGGTTCTCATTCTTCCGCAATCGCACCCAAGACTTGGAAGACGTAATCGAAGAAGGCGTTGAAGCCGTTACTTTTCTTATTTCCATGATCGCATAACTATGAATTTCCTCAGAAAAATGTGTCAAAAACGAATCCTGATCCTTCCCCTATTGGCCGTACTCGGGCTGGTCATTCTTCCAGACATGGCATTAGCAGCCGACGCGACCACCGACGTGATGCAAGAGGTCAAAGAAGGAATCGCCACTACCGCGACCATGGCGTTTGCATTCTTGAATGCATTGCTCTATCCCATGCTCGTGATTGTAGGGGCACTCATGGACAATGAGATCCTTCTCGGTCCAGAGATGGAGGAAAATCTTCGTGGTATCTGGGTAGAGATCCGAAACTGGGTGAACATGTTCTTCGTGCTCATTCTGGTGGGGATCGCCTTATACAATGTGTTGGGCCTTTCTGGAGAAGGGAGCAATTACGCGCTCAAATCCATCCTACCCAAGATCGTGATCGGTCTCGTGGCGGTCAACTTTTCGTTCCTCGCCGGGAAACTGGCCATCGATTCGGTGGCGGTGCTCACCGATGCGGTGTACGGATTGCCCACCAATTTCATCGATTGGGACGGTGAACGCGATGAACTCGAAAAACGACTGTGCAGTCATGTAAAAGAGAGTGTCGATGAAGAAGGGAACACGCTCCTTACCGTCACACAGCGAAAAACCGAGGACGCTCCCATGCTTTCTTCACTCATGTGTCGTAAAGAAGGAGACAGCCCTCAAGCCGAAAATTACCATTTTGACAATACAAACAAAAAAGGAGAATTAAATGATTTGGGGAAGAGTTTCTTCAGTAACTTTGGGGAGCACAATGTCGTAGCGGTCATGATGGTGAACATGGGACTTCTCGCCGACATCAACGTGGTGGACAGCGAGGGAGGCCTGGTCGACGAACTGTCCGATCTCACCCTCAACATCCTGTTTGGGGTGTTCATGTTCCTGATGTTTGGGTTTGCGTACGTCGCCTTGATCGTCGTGTTGCTGGCCCGATTGTTGATTCTGTGGATCTGTTTGGCGTTGTCGCCATTCATCGTTCTGTTTTTCATCTTTCCCGACATTGCGAGCAATATTGGAGGTGAATTGAACATCAAAGAGAAATTCCTGCAGCACCTGTTTGTGCCACTCATCATTGGAATCGTTTTCTCCATCGGATTCACTATGCTTTCGGTATTGAAGGGAAGCAGTTCAGGAAGTTGGATGGGCGCGATTCAGGAGGTTAAATTCTCTGATCTTGAGGATGCCACACAATTGCAGGCCACGTTGAACACCGCTCAGATTACCGATTTCCAAAGCCTGCTCATCGCGGTCGCTGCGGTGGTGATCATCTGGGTGGGAGTATTTGGAGCCGCCGACAAGACCATTGCCAACAGCATCACCAATACGATCAAGGGAGCGGGTGAGAAGGCCGGTAAGTTCATGGCTTCGTTGCCATTGTACGCCACCGCCATTCCGATTCCTGGACGTGTGGATGAAAAGACTGGCGAGCAACTGAAGATGAACCCATTGAGCCTGTTCACAGCCATCAGCGACATCCCACGACGTTTCCGATCCGAATCCCAACGTAAAGCCGATACATTCCTTACCGGAGGCAGCGTACAAGGGAAGGCGGACATTGCCAAGACCAACTTTAGAGAAAGTGATCCGTCAGGGAATATTAAGGAAATCGATACTTTCTTGCGGTATAAAGGGTCGCCCGATTCAGATCGTGATCTCGCCGCACTCCTCCGTGGATTGCCGGGAGATCATGAGACAGATCCTAAGTTGAGAGAAATTGATGATGCCCTCAGCGCCATTGGAGACCGAGGCATCGCCGCCCAATTAGAGAAAGAAGATTCAGCATTGCGCCGAGCCATCGATCAATACGCCGGAGAAACCGGAATCCTCAACCCAGACGAATGGGGAGAAACCAACTTAAAGAAAGCGTTGAGTACCGCCGATGCTTCCGCAGCAGGAGCAGCGGCCACAGGAGCCGCAACCACAGGCGACGGAGAAACAGACGACGGCGATGGATCAACCGCAGACGGCACACCAGCAGACGGATCAACTCCTGATGGCGCAACAGGCCCCACCGGATCGTTTGCCGCCTACGCCGGACAATCCTTAACCGGAGACGACAAGAAAGAAACGAGAACAAAAGTAAGGGGCCGCATCACTTCAGACGACAACCTTGCCAGCATATTCAATGGGGACATATCAGGAGCCGAAGAAGCGATTGAGGCGTTCAAGGCCCTCTCTGAAACAACCGATGGTGAAGAAATGTGCAATACGGCCCTAGAAAACGTAAACGTCGATGCTGACGGAAATCTCGATTTGGACAGCTTCATCTCGGCCATGGACCCCTATATGACTACCGGTACCGGAGAGGCCGCCAGCGATATGGAACCCCCCACAGAGTAACAATAGAAAAACCTTAAAACAGAATCATGTTCATTCCCGTCCTATTACAACACCTCATCGATGACGATCCACTCTTCCGTGGCCATCGTTTCGTGCACGTGGATGGAGGGGACAGCGGAGGAGGTCCTGGAGAAGACAGCGGCAGAGACGCTGCGGTAGCCGACGACGATCGACGAAAAAAGCCCCCCCCCGAGCAGGAGGAAGAAAAGGAAGAAAAAGAAGAAAGTGCGGGAAACAATCAACGCTTCGTAACGCGACTGGAGCAGCTAAAAAGTCGAGACGCCATCACGGAAAAGATTTTCAAAATGGCGGTCGAAGGACTTGGCGTAGGAGGGCATCGTGAAAAAGTGGCACGGATGCTCGCCAATGAATCGATCAAATCAGGTGTTTTCACGCTTGTCGATGAGGCCCTTGATCGTGGCAGCAAGGGCGCCAAACTCATCGCAGAGCAGTTTGCCAAAGGGAAACTGACCTCACAAAACCTACAAGGCGCACTGGGTGACATCGACAGTAAAGACCAGTACCGCGAACCGTTGGCTCGCCGCTTAGGAATGGGTCGCATCAATCAAGATGAATACCAGAAAGCTCGCGAGCACATCAACGACGACGATCCCGATAAAAAGTGGGCCGCTCAAATGTTGGCGCTCGGTCGCATCAAACCAGACGAGTTCCGACAACGCATGGAGATGGCTCAACGTGCTCAACAAGAGCAACGCGCCGAACAACAAGATGACGAAGTCGCCGCCGAGCAAGAGCGCGTCCACGACCGTATCGTTGACCTCTTATTGCAGGCCAACGTGGTCATCGAAGAGCTTCCCGAGCGGGAGCGCACGCGACCATTACTCCGCCTTCGCGAGAGCCTACGAAAACTCAACAACGACGATCGCAACAATCGAAGCGCCTTGATCACAACGATCAAGCAGGTCAATACCGAAAAGGAACACCTCAACGAAAAAGAAGTGCAGTACATCTATGATTTTGACGCAAAAACCAAAGACGAATTCAAAACCTTCAAAAACAGACTAGCTGGAATGGATTTAACCACGAAACAACAAA
>CAZEDN010000064.1:0-6012 GCA_964510905.1 uncultured Candidatus Peribacteria bacterium | reverse complement strand
ATTTTCTCCGATGATTTCGCGATGGATGGGGATGTCTGAGAGGATGAGCGGTGTCCCACAGCTCGCGGCCTCCAATGGAGGGATGTTGAATCCCTCGGAGAGGGAAATGTTGATGAACGCCAAGGCTCCCCCGTAGTATTTTGCCAATTTTTCGATGGGCAGGGAGGGCGTGGTGATGACCCGTCCCTTTACCTTTTTGTGGAGATCTTTAATTTTAGAAGATTTTATGCGTTTTTGCAAACGATCGAGCGCGGTATAGTGCTTATTCTTGCGGTTTTTGGCGCCCACAAGGATGAGATCGATGGCGTGCTTGGGAGCGATGTACTCCTGAAATGCTTCCACTAAGCGGAAAACGTTTTTGCGCTCATCGTATCCGCCGACGTAGAGAAAGTATGGTTTTTTGTGGCGGTGTTTGGCGTGTCGCTTTTTGAAAATGGGATGGGCCGCTTCGTGGATGACGGTGATTTGATTGAAGGGAAATTTGATGTGATCACTGATGGCGAAGGCGGTGGTTTGAGAGACGCTAATAAGGTGATCTGCTTTTTCGAGTGCCTTTTTGGCCCAACGCTGATAGAGGCGGGTGCGGAGTCGTTTGCGGTATTCGGGGCGTTCCCACGGAATGACGTCGTGGACCGTGACGATGGTTTTAGGGGCTCGTAATCCGGGAAATCGTGGATTTGATGGATAGGGGTAATGGGCGATATCGACCTTCTCTTTTTTGAAGAAACGAGGGACCTGTACTTGTTCCCAATACCATTTGCGGAAGCTGGCGTTTTTGATTTTTTTTTCCGTAATCACGACCACTTTTACGTTTTTAGTTGAAGCTTTTATTTTCTTTGGCGTTACGACAATGAATTCGTGGGGCTTGCCGAATTTTCCCATCGCGATGAGAAGATTTTCGGTATACTGGCCGATGCCGGTGTAGGGCTCACAGAGGAAGCGTCCATTGATTCCAATTTTCATACCTTATTAATACCACATTTTTATTCGCTTGTCATAAATTGCTTGCTTTTTTGAGGAAATATTGTGTTGTGGTGTTGACAAATTTTATATCTAGGCTACTATTGCCATCCAATTCGCAGGAATCCCTCCCAAGGTTTCCCTATTTCTATTTCATTCATAAACACTATTTCTAACCCCACTACTATGTCTACTGATGCTCCTGGATCCAACCCTTCTGACCCTTTTGACCAACTCGATGATGGTGTTGGTCTTGTTTATCGAATGCACCAGCTGCATACTGCCGGCAAGCCGGTTACGGCGAGAAAGGCTGCGACACCTGGCTTGATGAGCACGAGCCCAACGCGTAACCGAATAATGCGCGCGATTTCGGCGGGTATTTATGGCGTTGCCGCACTTACGGGAGCACTGGCCTGTAATCAAAGCGAAGGCACGATTGATGATCCAGAGATCCTCTGGCCTCAGCTGGACGATGATGATGACGATGATGCGACGGGAGACGATGATACGGGACCGGACGACGATGATAGCGCAGATGACGATGACACTGCCGATGATGATACGGCTGATGACGACTCTGCAGACGATGACGATAGCGCGGATGATGACGATGACAGTGCCGATGACGATGATGACAGTGCCGATGACGACGATGACAGTACCGATGACGACGATGACAGTACCGACGACGACGATGACAGTACCGATGATGACGATGATGCAACCGGCGACGACGATACCACCGAAGATCCCACCAATGTGACCGACGAAGACGGCGATGGTTTTACGCTGGAAGGTGGCCAACAGGTCGATCCAGACTGTGACGATACCGATCCGGATGTTTATCCGGGCGCTCCAGGTGAAGTTCCTGGTGATGGGGTGGACACCGATTGTGACAACGATCCCGATAACCTAGGTGACGATTATGATGGCGATGGTGTTCCTAACGGAGAGGAAATGGCCAATGGAACCGATCCTATTGATCCCGATACGGACGATGATGGACTTAATGATGGAGAAGAGCAGGGACATGGAACCGACCCACTCGATCCCGACACGGATGGGGATTCTCTTCTTGATGGAGACGAAGTGGACACCCTTGGCACCGACCCAACACTTGCAGACACCGATATGGACGGGCTGACGGATGACGCTGAGCTTGCCACTCACGGAACCGATCCGTTGAATCCCGATTCCGATGGCGATGGCATGACGGATGGACAGGAAGTTCTCAATGGCACCGATCCTAACGATCCCGATTCCGATGGCGATGGTCTCAACGACGGGGAAGAAGCGGCTAACAATACCGATCCTAACAATCCCGACTCTGACGGTGACGGACTAACCGATGGGGAAGAAGTTCTCACTCATGGAAGTGATCCCAATAATACGGACACGGATGGGGACGGACTCACCGATGATGCAGAGGTCAGCTTTGACACCAGTCCTACAGAAACCGATACCGATGGTGATGGGGTGGACGATTACGATGAGGTTTTCCTCGGAATCAACCCAACCGAAGCCGATTCTGACGGTGATGGACTCAATGATGGGGATGAATTGACCGAAGGCACCGACCCACTCAATCCTGACTCTGACGGTGACGGTATTAATGATGGCGATGAAGTGGCCAATGGCACCGACCCCAACACCGACGACAGTGATGGGGATGGATTAACCGATGGCGATGAATTGACCGAGGGCACCGATCCCAACGATTCCGACACGGATGATGACGGACTTTTGGATGGCGCTGAGGTTCACACTCATGGCACCGATCCACTCGACCCTGATACCGATGGCGATGGATTTTCCGATGGTACGGAAGTGGTCCTTGGAATGGACCCACTCGTTTCGGATTCCGATTTGGACACCGATGGGGATGGACTTCCCGATGTCGATGAAGTTGATTTAGGAACCGATCCTCTGGACCCCGACACCGATGGGGATGGATCTGAAGATGGTTACGAAGTAGGCCATGGCACCGATCCGCTCGATCCAGATTCGGATGACGATGGGCTCACCGATGGAGAAGAGGCTGATCTCGGCACCGATCCACTGAGCCCAGATACTGATGGTGATGGGCTTGATGATTTGAGTGAAGTTTCTGGAGGGACCAATCCAAACGATGACGATTCCGACGATGACGGACTTTTGGATGGCGCTGAGGTCAACGACCATGGCACCGATCCCCTCAACCCTGACACCGATGGTGATGGACGCAGCGACTACGATGAGGTCGTAAATCATGGTAGCGACCCACTCGATCCCGATACCGATGATGATGGGCTCACCGATGGAGAAGAAATGGAGCATGGCACCAATATATTGGATGACGACTCCGATGATGATGGTCTTTTGGACGGCGCTGAGGTTAATGACCATGGCACCGATCCGCTCAATGATGATACCGATGGTGATGGCATCACCGATGGCGTTGAAGTCTCTCGTGGTACCGATCCAACCGATGACGACACTGATGATGATGGTGTGACCGATGGAGACGAAGCAATCAACGGAACCGACCCATTGGACGATGACACGGACGATGATGGACTCCTCGATGGTGAAGAGCCAGACCATGGCACCGACCCATTGAATCCCGATACGGATGGGGATGGACGCACCGATGGGGATGAAGTGATCCATCATGGTAGTGATCCTCTCGATCCAGACACGGACGACGATGGTCTCACCGATGGAGAAGAGATGGACGCTGGAACCAACATCCTTGATCCAGACTCCGATGGAGACGGCGTCAACGATGGCGATGAAGTCAACGTTTACGGAACCGACCCGCTCGATGCCGATTCTGATGATGATGGCATCACCGATGGTCAAGAAGTGGACGATGGGACTAATCCGTTGAATGCGGATACGGATGGGGATGGCCTCGGTGATGGTGAGGAAGCGTTTGAAGGAACCGATCCTAACGATCCGGACAGTGACCTCGATGGTTTGCTTGATGGTGCTGAAGTCAACGACCACGGCACCGATCCTTTGGATGACGATTCCGATGACGATGGGCTCACCGATGGCGATGAGATCCAAGTTCATGGCACCAATGCCCTCGACGCTGACTCTGATGATGATGCAGTCGCTGACGGACAAGAATTGGATGATGGAACCGATCCATTGGATGATGACACGGATGATGACGGACTCACCGATGGAGAAGAAGCCGACTTAGGCACCGATCCGTTGAACGCCGACTCCGACGGCGATGGCCTCACCGATGCTGAAGAGGTCGCCCTTGGCACGGATGCACTCGATGACGATTCGGACGACGACGGTATCGTCGATGGGCAAGAAGTAGAGGACGGCACCGATCCTTTGAATGCTGACTCTGATGGTGATGGACTCACCGATGGAGAAGAGGCTGCGGAAGGCACCGATCCTTTGGACACCGACTCCGATAACGATGGACGTGACGACTTCCAAGAAGTTGTAAATCATGGCAGTGACCCACTCGATTCGGACACGGATGATGATGGACTCACTGACGGTGACGAAATCGACGTTCATGGCACCAACTTGCTCGATGATGACTCCGATGACGACGGCATCAACGATGGTGATGAGGTCGCCGCTGGCACCGACCCACTCGATGATGACTCCGATGACGATGGCATGATCGATGGCGATGAAATCGCGGCTGGCACCGACCCACTCGATGACGACTCCGATGACGATGGCGTTATCGACGGCGATGAAATCGCTAATGGAACCGATCCATTGGACACCGACACCGATGACGACGGACTCACCGATGGTGAAGAAGTTGCTCTTGGCACCGACGGTCTCGATCCTGACACGGATGGTGACGGTTACACCGATGGTGAAGAAGTTCACGAATTAGGCACCGATCCGCTCAACGCTGATAATGATGGTGATGGTTATGAAGTTGGCGACGGTGACTGTGACGACTTCGACGATCAAATCAGCCCGGACGGTGTTGAAGGCGACGTCTGTGATAATGCCGACAACGATTGTAACGGAGTCACCGACGATCTCGACAATGCTGAACCTTGTGCGGTTGTCCAAGGAAATGCCAGTCATGGTTATCCCGACTTAGGCTGGGTAGACGTCAATGGTGATGGTGTAGACGACATGTTCTACAGTGGTGTGGCCGGTGTTCCGGACGACCTCTGTCTTGAAGCCGGATACCTCAATGGTGCGGTCGATGCGGCCGGATACTGGTGGCCTGCTTGTGATGGTCCTGGCTACTGTGAGTCCGTTGGAACCGACTTGGATTGTGAATCGTACGACATGGACTGTGCTGGATTCGACATGGCCGATCCCAATGCTTACGGCGCTCCTTGGGACGATATCGGATTCCCTCTTGCTCCAGACCAAGAAGTTGACGCGGACATCGACCCTGATGGCAACCCATGGGATCCCAACAGTTTTGCGACCGGTTGGGGCATGATCACGCTTTGCCAGGGCGTCTAAAACGCGACATAGAAATATTCAAAAGGGCTCACCGCTGTGTGGGCCCTTTTCAGTGGTAGGCGCTAATGGGCGGCTTTTGTTATGAGGGCAGCCAGCTTGTCAGCCGCTTTTGGGTTGAAGGGATGGAACGCTTTGCGGCTCATGCGTTTGAGCGTGGCGGGGTCGTTTAGGAGTGATTTGACGGTTTGAGTGAGCTTTTTGGCGTCCAGTTCGTCGTCAGGGATGACGGTGCATCCTCCTCTGTCCTCAAGGACACGTGCGTTGGCGATTTGATCTCCGTGACTGGCCGGTTTGCCAAGGGGGACGAGGATGCTGGGTTTTCGGAGGGACTGGATTTCGGCGATGGCGTTGGCGCCGGCACGGCTCACGATGAGGTCGCTGATGGCGTATAGATGAGGTAATTCGTCGGTCACGTATTCGAAGGCTCTGTAGCAGCCAATGTGGCCCTTGGCTTCGCCGGCGGTGTATTTTTTGAACTTTCCCTTCCCTGTTATGTGGATGACTTGGGCGATTTTGGTGAGTTCTGGGAGTGCTTTGTGGATGGTCTTGTTGAGGTTTTCTGCGCCTAGGCTGCCTCCCATTATGAGGATTGTTGGTTTG
>CAZEDN010000063.1:0-6132 GCA_964510905.1 uncultured Candidatus Peribacteria bacterium | reverse complement strand
CCTTTAATCGCCGCCAATCCAAAGCGAATCGTCTCGTCATCCACCACCGTAAAGTTAGCCATCGATTCATTGATAGAAGGAGGGAGAATGAGCATTCCCATGGAATCCGCTTCATTGAACTCAATCACCAAACGATCGGTATTGTCGCGGTCCGCCGTCATGAGCGCCGCCATAAACTCCGAGGGATAGTGACTTTTGAGGTACGCCGTGAGGTAGGCGATCATCGCATAACAGGTTGCATGGGCCTTATTGAAACCATATCCAGCAAATGGCTCGATCACCTTTTCAAACACTTCGATGGCAAATTTTTCGGTGTGTCCCTTTTCGACAGCCCCTTCAATAAACTTGGTGCGCTGTGTTGCTAAAAGTTCGGGAATTTTCTTGCCCACCGCCTTTCTCAAAATATCGGCCTCGCCAAGCGAGAAGCCCGCCACCAATTGAGACAGCTGCAAAATTTGCTCCTGGTAAACCGCCACGCCATACGTCTCTTCCAGAATTTCCTTAAAACTGTCGTGCAAATACTTCACCGACTTAGGATCATGCTTTCCCTTGATATAGGAAGGGATCCAATCCATGGGGCCCGGTCGATACAATGCATTCATCGCAATGAGATCTTCGAAGCGCGTTGGCTTGAGCTGCTTCATGTAGCGCTTCATTCCTGCCGACTCAAACTGAAAAACGCCGGTGGTTTCCCCACGAGCCATCAATTCAAACGTTTTGGTGTCATCAAGGGGCAACCCTTCGAGGTCGATATCGGTATCCTTAGTGCGCTTGATGATTTTGAGCGCCGACTGGAGAATAGTGAGGTTCTTGAGACCCAGGAAGTCCATCTTGAGAAGACCGAGCGCTTCGACCGAGTACATGTCGTATTGTGTGATGACCTGCTCCTCTTGCCCGCCCGGAGCATTCTGTAGGGGAGTGTATTTTACAAGAGGCTTGTCCGAAATCACCACAGCACACGCATGCACCGAGGCGTGTCGAACCACCCCCTCCAGCTTTGAAGCCAAGTCTAGGAGCTTTTGAATTTGAGGGTTGGACTCGTAATGATTGCGCAATTCAGACTCCTGTTCCAATGCCTCTTCTAGCTTAATACCAGGTCGCGCAGGAATGAGCTTGGCGATCACATCCACTTCACTATAGGTCATGCCCAACGCACGGCCAACGTCGCGAACTGCCGCCCTTGCAGCCATTGTCCCAAAAGTAATGATCTGAGCGACGCGCTCTTTGCCATACTTTTCCACCACATATTCCAAAACTTCATCGCGACGATTATCTGCAAAATCGATATCGATATCCGGCATCGAGATGCGCTCTGGATTCAAGAATCGCTCAAAAATCAACTTGTACTTGATTGGATCGATATCCGTAATGCGCAAACAGTAGGCGATGATCGATCCGGCTGCTGAGCCACGCCCCGGTCCCACCAAAATACCCGAATTTTTCGCGAACGCCACAAAGTCATGAACGATCAAAAAGTAAGTATCAAATCCCATTTCATGCACCAAATCCAACTCATAATCCAAACGATCTTTAATCTCCTGAGAAGGATTTTTCCCATAACGTTGAACCAATCCCTCCTCGCACAACTCGCGCAGATAATCCTTAGTGGACTTATTGAAAGGAGCATCAAACGCCGGAATCAAATTCTTCTCGCCAATCGAAATCGAGACATCACAACGCTCCGCAATATGGAGCGTATTCGTGATGGCCTCCGGAACGTGAGAAAAAGCCTGCTTCATGAACTCCGGTTCCTTCAAATCAAACTCCGCATCCATCCGAAATCGACCCTCGTCATGAATGGTGGATCCCGTCTGCACACACAGCAACACATCGTGTGCCTCTTTGTCCTCCAGGCTTGCGTAGTGGCAATCGTTCGTTGCAATGAGAGGAGTTTTGGTGGCTCGTCCCAATGAAATCAACTTCTCATTCACGATGCCCTGCTCCATGAGCTGTGGATGGTGTTGGACCTCCAAATAAACGTTTTCCGACCCAAAAATCGTCTTATACTCTTCAAGTAAACGACGCGCCTCCTCTTCGTTATTCGACAGGAGTGCACGAGGAATATCTCCTTGTAAGCACGCCGTGGACATGATCAATCCCTTGGAGTGTTCTTTGAGGAGCTCCATGTCGATGCGCGGCTTATAATAAAAGCCCTCTAGATGCGCTTTTGACGACAGCTCCAATAAATTTTCGTAGCCTTCATTGTTTCTCGCTAGGAGTAGCATGTGACCGATCCGATTGTCCACGCCGGTCTGTTTAGCGTGTCGCGAAGTTGCCGCCGTGTACAACTCAATCCCAATGATGGGCTTGATGTCCTCCTTCTGCGCAACACGATAAAAATCGATCACCCCGTGAAGGTTGCCGTGGTCCGTGACCGCAACCGCAGGGGAACCATCCCTTTTCGCTTTTTTGACGTAATCGGCTGGCTTAGGAAGCCCATCCAGAAGACTGTAATGGGTATGACAGTGGAGATGTACAAAAGACATAATGGGTCCGTAGAAATGAAGGGAAAAGACTAGGAGGTCGTGCCATTCGCGTAGGTATCCAGATTCTCCCGCATCCAATCATCCATCCAGCGAAACATTTCGCCGACCCATGGAATTTCGGAAAGAATCTGACTCACGATGAACGTGAGCAACGCCAGCACGACAACCGTCCCCAGTACAAAGCCAAGTCCTTTCGCCGTCCCGGACATGAAATTCGTCCAGAGAATGCGGCGAGGAGAGGAGAGATAGCGGAAATATTCCTGCATGTCCTCAAGTTTGAGCATGTCGATATTGACATACGTTTCGTGAAGAACTTTGGCCCGTTTAGAATCGTCCGTTGCCTTTTTCCCTTTTTTAGATTTTGGAGAAGGTGTCATAGTGGAAATACTCTTTCTCTAAAATCATACCGGTTCATGTTGCCGATCAACAAAAATGACGTCGGGGTGGTGAAATTGGCAGACACGCATGCCTTAGGAGCATGTGCCGCAAGGCGTGAGGGTTCGAGTCCCTCCCCCGACACCAAATCAGCACAACAGGCTTGACAAGAAAAGCATAGACTGCCATAATTACTTCCCTTAAATTTTTATATGCCTGGAATAGACGTTGCTCACAATCTACAGAGAGTCCCACAATGGGAAGACATCGTTGCCGATTTTCATACAGGAGATGTTCCCTCTCAGTCCATGGGGCCCATCATCCGTGCAGTCGCGGACCTCAATGACCCATCGCAGCACGCCCGAATACGCTTGGCAGACATCGGGTGTCTTACCGGACGAAACATAAGAGACCTTGCAACGTCCAGAGAATTGGACGTTCACGCAGTCGATCTCCCGGGGCCCCAATTCGCCGAATTTCGGGAAGAAATTGCGCAAGATCACCTCGCTATCACAGCCCACGAAATCACCAGAGGGGGAGACCTTCCCTTCGACGATGAATCACTCGACGCGGTCATGATTTTGCGCGTGCTTCATCTCTTGACCGATCCACGCGAACGCATGGAACTCTTGAGCAAATGCTGGCGCACGTTGGTCCCCGGTGGAATTCTTGTTGCCTCCGTGCGATCGCGTGCCGCCATTGACGAGGGAGATTTCCTGGAAGCAGAGGAAGACCGCAGATCAGGAAATATTCTCGCTCGTCGAGATCACGCCGATGTTACGCGCTTGTATTACAGTTTGCGTGGCTTACTCCGTCATGATGCGGTAGGGTTTCGCCGCTCCGAACTGCTTCGTCACGGAAGAATTGTTGATGCAGAACTCCTTCCAGATCTTTGCATGGGCCTCAACGACGAATGGGAAATGCGCACCGTAGACGGCGAGTCCCAATGCTTCTGGTCACCATGTATCCAGGTGGGCTTCCAGAAAGCTCAATAGAAATCGTTAAGACGCCAATGCCATCTCTCTTTCAGGGCACCATTGGGGGAGCTTTTTCTCTATAAGATTCAAGACCACGCCCTGAGCGTTCCCCGAGAATTGCCCGAGCTGTGCTTTAGTAAAATCAAGCTGTCGAGGATCAAGACAATCGTCCAAGGTAGCGTTCACTATCGCCAGAGGAATTCCAGTCACATTAGACAGTGCCGCCAGCATGGTGGCCTCCATGTCGGCCGACTTGATGCCCGCGTCTGCGGCTCTTCGATGAAAGGCAGCCGCTCGTCGCTTATTGACCGCGATAACTCCATCGGTGCGTCCCTCCGCCATGAAGAGATTGCTCTTGCCCATGATGTGCCCAATCTCAGCTCGTACATGCGTTGCACACGCGAGTAATTCTTGAGCAAAATCCATATCCAACGAACTATCCCAAAACTCCTCGTCTCCCGCCACATCGATTCGACACGCCGGTCGGAGTTGAGAATCATACGCCTGATCTCCAATCACCACCGAGCCGGGTTCTAGTCCATACCCTCCAGAAGTACCAATGCGTACAATGCGCACGCCTTTCGCCTTTGCATAAGCCATCAACAGTGCCATTTCTTGAAACCAAATCTCCGTAGATCCCTCTCCCATGCCATGATTGACCGAAACAACCGGTCCAGCTTTAAAAAGAGAAAATCGCTCACGCCCTCCAATCGCTTGAGGGACTCTCATGGCGTTCATCATTCGATGATACGCAAAAGCGGCATAATCCAAGACACCCGCCGATTCCAATGCAGGCTTGGGAACATACCATTCCAGGGGGAGATCAAAACGTTGACTGACATCTTTAGCAAAAGCCTGGGCACGAACAGCACTACCATGCACGCATACCAATTTTGTATCCCCGAACATCTGTTCCAGCGGCATGCTTTGGTCCAACTTGAAGTGATACATGACCGAGGGATCGTACTCCTCAAGATAAGGATTCTGAGGGATGAGAGCCTCGTCATCGCCCAAGTGGGGCACTACTGGAATGGATTGGTTGAGTGCAAAAGACATAGGAAATGACCTTAGCGCTAGAGCGGGGGATTCGTCAAGAAAAAGAAAATCTAATGAAAGGCTTGACAAATCCTAAAATACTGATTAAGCTTTTCCCCTTTACAGCCTTGACTTATATTTTAACTATTTTTGTTTGACATTTGACGGAATCTGAATTAGATTGCATTCCTCACTTCAATTTTCCTCCCGTCATATCGTCCCTTAAACCTTAACACCAATGAGTACAACCGCTACAAGTACGACCTCCCTAGACCTCCAAAAGATCATCGAAGACCTCTTCATGGTTCTCTCACCGAAAGAGAAGGAGGTTGTCATTAAGCGTTTTGCGCTTGATGGGAAGGCCCGACAAACCCTTGAAAGCATTGGGAAGAAGTTTGGAGTCACACGTGAACGCATTCGCCAAATCGAAAAGATTGCGATCACCAAATTGCGTCGTACAGCGGCCAACACCAAGCTTCGCCTGGTCACCGATCTCGCTCTACAAATGCTCAACAAGAATGGGGGAGTCATGACTGAGGATGAACTCGTAGAACAAGTACTCGACACCATCAAAAGCACCGACGATGTTGATGGCTATGTGATCAAGCTCGCACTCGTCATTCACCCCGAAATCAATAAGGTGAACAAGAGCGACTCGGTTTTCCCATATTATCTTCTTAAAACCGTTTCTACCAAGGATGTAGAAGTGGTCAGCAAGCGAGCCATGAACCTCCTCAACAAGAAGGGGGACGTTTTGAGTGAAGGGAAGCTCCTCAGTGACCTTTCCCTTGACCTCAGCAGTGCAGATCATGAATACACTCCCGAGTTCATTTTCTCTTCGATCAAGACCGACAAGCGCTTGAAGAAAGTGGAAAGCAACTGGGGTCTCATGACCTGGCGTCACGTGAACCCTAAGAGCATCCGCGATAAGGCGTACATCATCCTCAAGAAAGCTCAAAAGCCACTCCATTTTGATGAGATCGCTAAACGCATCAAGGAGGCAGAATTTGACCACAAGAGTGTGACCACTCAAGCGGTTCACAACGAGCTCATTCGCTACGAACACTTCGTTCTCGTGGGTCGTGGTCTATATGGATTGAAAGAATGGGGATACACAGAGGGAACCGTTTCAGACATCATCGAGAATCTTCTCACAAAGAAGAGCCCGATGACCAAGCAAGAAATCACAGCCGGTGTTCTCAAACAACGCCACGTGAAGAAGAGAACGATCTCACACCATCTTCAAAAGAATGCACACT
>CAZEDN010000062.1:0-6202 GCA_964510905.1 uncultured Candidatus Peribacteria bacterium | reverse complement strand
ACAACAACCCTGCCATCACTCCCAACACGAACAAGGCAAACATTACACGCGTAACGTTGTCAGAACTGAACGGCTTGCCTGGCTCGATTGGTTTTTGAGAGCGTTGAGGATCCATAAAAAGGATTAACTGCCATCTCCCACCTTCACTTTGGCGGGGCGGACGACATGTTCGTTGAAGGTATAGCCCTTTTCGAGGCATTCAAGAATGGAATCTTTTTCGCCGGAGTCTTGCATGACCGCTTCGTGAAGGGTGGGGTCGAATGTTGTGCCGGGTTCTGCGGCGATTTCTTGTAATCCTAGGCCGTTCAACGTTTCGATGAACTGTTTTTCGATCGCGTAAACGCCCTTGACCCATTCATTTTCAGCGATGTCTTCGGGGATGTGTTGAAAGGCGCGTTGGAAGTTGTCGATTACAGGGAAGATGCTTTGGAGGAATTGTTGGTTGGCATACAAAATGAGGTTTCCGCGTTCTTCTTCGGCGCGGCGGCGGAAGTTTTGCAAGTCGGCCATGGCGCGTTTGGCGGTTTCGGTGAGTTCTTCGACTTTGGCTTCCGATTCGGCGAGCGCTTCCTTCATTTCTTTGAGGTCTTTTTCAATTCCGGTGAGTGGGTTGTCTTTTTTGGGCATTATTTGGTTTTCATTAATACTTTAATAACTTCCTTTAATGTGGCGAAGTTGAAGGCGTACGGCATGCGAGTGGGACCGAGAAGTCCCATGTATCCTTCGTAATCTTCTATCGCATATTTGGCCACGATGAGGCTGCAGCTGTCGATTTGGGGGAGGAGATTTTCCTTTCCGATGAAGATGCGTGGTTCGTCGTCGATTTCGAGTTCATCGAGGGTTTTGAGGAAAAAAGTTCCTTCTTCCAAGATTTCCATGACGTGGCTGGCTTGAAGAGGACTATTGATGAATTCTGGTTGTTTGAGCATGTTGGATACGCCGAGATAGAAGGTGCGGCGGTTTTCGGGGATACTGGCGAAACTGACGTTGGGGATGGCTTGAGCGAGGAGTGCTACAGCGTCGTATACCCGTTGTTGTACGCGATCACGTTCAAAATTTTGTTGGATTTTTTTAAGGTTGGCTTTGGCCAATTTTTCTGCCTTTTTGTAGTCGGCCAGTTTTTCGATGTACATGCGGTACCCTTTTTCGGTCGGGACGCGGCCGGCGGAGGTGTGTGGTTGCGCGATCAACCCTTCCGATTCGAGTGCGGCCATATCGTTGCGGATTGTGGCCGGACTCACGTTGAGGTTGTATTTGACGAGCACCGTTTTTGAGCCCACCGGTTCAGCCGATCCAATGAAGTGTTGGATGATGGCTTTGAGGACCTTTTCTTTTCTTGGGTCGATAGGAAGCATAGCACTCGGGATTATAGAGTGCTGGGGTGGTTTTGGCAATGAGGGGTAGTGTATTACAGGATCCTCTGAAAAACACACCGTCTACTGCAATTTGCAAACCTTGGCTGCAAATTATTCAGACCTCCTCAACGTATCTTATCTGATACGCTTTCGTCAGCCTTCATAATTTTCGCTCAAGGTTTGCAAATTTCGTCACAACGCCGTATTTTTCAGAGGATCCTACAGTCTCTCTCAATCTCTAACCGATGTTTTTATGTCAGTCGATAAACCACCTCCTAGCCGTCTTGTTTTTTTATGGGCCACAGGGGGCGCTCTTTTTTGGGTGATTTTTCTCTGGGGGACTTGGATGAAAGGCGTTTATGCGTTGGGGTTTAATGCCACTGTTTTTTGGCTGCTCATGTTGGGCTTTTTTGCTTACGTGAATCGACCTATTGATCTGTTTTTTAGGAAAAACTTCTATTGGGTGGTGCCCTTTTTGGCGATGACGTTGAGTTTTTCGCTCTATCAAAATCCTTGGCTGAATACGATTACGGCGTGGATTCTTCCCGTTTTTTACGCTTTTTCTGTGAATTATTCGGCGCTCAAAGATCGGGAGAAGCACTCTTGGAATCTTCGTTTGGCGGGCGGACTTTTTGAACGGATTTTACGATTTTTGGAAAAGGTGGAGAACTCAGGGATAGCTTTTTTCTACTTCTTGTTTCCGGCTAATGAACGGGTTCGTCATATTGCGAAGCGTGTACTTTTGGGCCTGGGGATCTTTTTACTGGTGGCGGTTATTTTTGTGATTCCTTTATTGTCTTCGGCGGATGCTGTTTTTAGTGGGATGATGCAAGTTGCCATAAATTATTTGGCGGATTTAATCTCGTGGGAAATGGTGGCGCGAATTGGAGTGTTCTTGCTGGGAAGTATATTTTTCATGTCTTTATTTGTTGCATGGAAGCGTAAATTTGAGCTGTCCTTAAAGAAGGTTGATCGAAAGCGTGACTCTATTGTTGCGGGAATTGTTTTGGGTGGCATTTTGGGATTGTACGCCCTTTTTCTTTCGATTCAATTAGGACATTTGTGGGTCAATGAGCTTCCCATTGAGTTCAGTGAAACGGAAAGTTTGGTGAAGAATGGATTTTGGCAACTCTTTGCGCTTTCTGGGCTCAATGTAGTTTTGTTCTTCGTTTATTACCGAAATACCCATCCACTTGTTCAGAAAATATTGGCCTTTTTTACGCTCGCGTCACTCCTTTTATTGCTCTCGGCGGCCCAGAGAATGTTCTTGTATGTGACCTTTTATGGGTTCAGTTATGAAAAGTTTTTTGCGGCGTACACGGTGCTTTATTCACTCCTGTTGTTTGGCGCGTTGATTGCGTTTCTATTTCGTGAGAAAAAGGCGGATATTTTTAAATTCTTGGTGGTCACCTTTTTATGGATGTATGCGTTGTCGACCGTTTTACCGGTAGAACAGATCATTTTTAGGTCCAATGTGGCGCTTTCTGAATTGGAGGGTTCACGGATTGAGTTGCACGAGCTCAAAATGCTTTCGACCGATGTTTTGGATTTGGCGATGGAACGCGATACAGATTTTGCGTGGAGCTTAGCTTGGAATGGGTGGATTACGGAGCAGAAGGAGATCCTTGCTCAAAAGCGGTGGTATGAGAAAAATATTGCTAGTCTTTTATAATCACATCTTCTCACCCATAAATCCAACCAAGTCCACGACGCGGCATGAGTAGCCCCATTCATTGTCGTACCAGGACAGGATTTTGATCATGTTGCCTTCAATCGCCATGGTTGAGAGGGCATCGACGATCGAGGATCGTGAGTCGCCTTTGTAGTCCATGGAAACCAGCGGTTTTTCGGAGTAGCCGAGGTAGCCTTTCATGGGGCCGTCAGCTGCTGCCTTGAGCGCGGCGTTGACTTCTTCAACAGAGGTTCCTTTTTCGAGTTCAACCACTAAATCGACTACGGAGACGGTAGGGGTGGGGACGCGCATGGCCATGCCGTTCAGTTTTCCTTCCAGTTCGGGGAGGACCAGCGAAACTGCCTTAGCGGCACCGGTTGTGGTGGGGATTATGGAGAGGGCGGCGGCACGAGCACGTCGGAGATCTTTGTGGGGGAGGTCGAGGATTCGTTGTCCGTTGGTGTATGCGTGGGTGGTGGTCATTAGGCCTTTTACGATGCCAAAGCTGTCATTGAGCACTTTGGCGACCGGCGCGAGACAGTTGGTGGTGCAGGAAGCGTTGGATACGAGGTGATGTTCAGCCGGGTTGTAGTCGCCTTCGTTTACGCCGAGGACTACGGTGAGATCGAGGTCCTTCCCTGGGGCGCTGACCACAACTTTTTTGGCGCCGGCTTGGAGGTGTTTTCCGGCTCCTTCCTTATCGCGGAAAAATCCGGTGGATTCGACTACCACGTCGATGTTTTCTTCGGCCCAAGGGAGGTTTTCGGGTTCGCGTTCTGAGATGACGCGGATTTCTTTGCTGTTCACGACTAATTTGTCTCCTTCAACTTTGATGTCGGCGTCGAGGATTCCGTACATGGAATCGTATTCGAGCAAGTGGGCGAGGGCGTTTAAGTCACCGAGGTCGTTGATGGCGACGATGTCGCAGGTGTCTTTTTCTAGGTTTGCACGGAAAACATTTCGGCCGATGCGTCCGAATCCATTGATCGCTACACGAGGTTTCATTTTTGCGAAGGTTAGGAATGTTGCGAGGCATAGTATACGTGGCAGTCTATTATCCTTTCAAGGGCTTTACAAAAGCTTTTTTCGGGGTGTATAGTTTTTTCCTTGGTTATAATTAACTCAATTTGATATGCATATTGAAGGATCTCCTGGACAGCTCCCTGAGGGTACTCCTGAACCTGTCGTTGAGGCTTTTAGTGCTCTTCGTGAGATTCCTCTACATCAACCTCTTGTTGATGCGGTTCAAGTCCTGGGGGCGCAGTATCCTGGGAAACAATTTCGTTATACGAATCAGGGTCGGCCACATTTTAAAGCTCGTCATCCCAAGCCAACGGGTTGGTCGAATGCTTTTGGCGGTATAGCTAATGCTGTATGGACTAATCCTGACGAGGCAATTTTCCCTTTGGATTGGTATTCGTTGCGCGCTGATATGGATCATGAAACAGGGCTCGTTACTCCTGATGTTCGAGTGGGGATGCATACTTCTAATTTTAGATTTGATCGTGGCTCGACACCTTTTCCCCATCAAGATTTATTAGTTGATTTTGAAGTAGCCAAAGACGATGAAGGTGCTCCTTTTGATGAGACGGCGATTCGAGAGGCTATGGCAGAGTTAGAGCAAGTAATAGCTCCTTTTAGTGAGCGATATCAAGCGTTGTTGGCGGCTATGGAAACGGCGTTTAGAGGGAGAAGAATTGAGCTAGTTAATAGAGGTTCTCATGGTGACCGTCGAAGTACGGTAGATTCTTGTGTGGCTTGGGGATTATTTGATGGAGGTGTTGATCATCGGAGGACAGATTTGGATTTTCCTGAAGGTGCTGTTTCTCAACATAGATGGCATGTTGGGATTAGTGCTCGTGATCGAGCTGATGTCGAGAGTGCACCTAGATATGGTAATCCCAGGCGTTCTCAATATGAGGATCTCTGCAGTCACTCAACTCTTTCCATTCAGGCGTAGCCAAAATTTTGTTTAAAAAAATATGTGGCATGATACGAGTCATGTTATAATTCTTTTGATGAAAACTCTCCCTTGTCCCATTACTGGAAAGTGTAAGGATGCGATCGCGGAAGCGGTACAGATTCTTAGGGAGGGGGGTATTGTGGCGCATCCCACGGATACTTGTTATGGATTGGCGGTGGACATCACGAATAAGGATGCGTTGAAGCAGTTGTATGAGGTGAAGGGCATGCCAACGGAGAAGCCGGTGAGTATTTTGGTGGGATCGTTGGAAGAGGCGCAAAAGTATGGGGAGTTTTGCGATTTGGCGTTGCGATTGGCGGAGGAGTTTTGGCCAGGGCCGTTGACGTTGGTGGTGCCACGAAAAAAGGCGTTACCCGGTTTTATGAATCCAGATGCTGAAGAGATTGGTTTACGTGTGATTGATAATCCAGTATCTGAAGCATTGATAAAGGGTTTAGGTGGTCCGGTTACCACGACTAGTGCAAATGCGCATGGGAGGGCCACTCCTTTCTCGGTGAAGGACATTACAACGAAGCCGGATTTAGTGGTTGATGTGGGGTGGCTGGAGCGCCATGAAAAACCTTCAACGGTTCTTCTTGTGAAGGATGATCAAGCTACTACCTTGAGGCAGGGGGATTTATTTGATCTGTATTTGGGCTCTATATAAAGGAAGCTATCCAGTGAACGATAGTCGTAATGGATTCAAATCCTAGGCTTACTAGTGTTCCAGAACAGATTACACCGATTGAAATTAGGATTAATGCGGGCCAAAATCGTACGCCAAATAGGAAGGCGATGAGTGACCCGGTCCAGGCCCCGGTTACAGGGAGGGGGATGGCTACAAAGGTTATTAGGAAAACGGCACCGATTTCGTTGAATTTTAGGGAGTGTTTGTGACGGGTTTTATGGAAGAGGGCGGTGAGCCATTCGTTGAAGAACTTGGAATGTTTCATTAAGAAGGTCGTGACAGGTTCAAGAAATCTGAGAAGTATGATGACAATTGTAATATTTCCCAGAACTGCCCATAGGAAAGCCTGCCAAAGGGGCATATGAAGGACTCCCATGGCAAAAGGGATGGCCCCACGGGCCTCGAGGACAGGGGACATCGCAATCCCCACAGTGATCAGAATGTTGAGTAAGTTTTCTTCCATAGTAGGGACGTTGTAACATGGAATAGGAGGTGGGGCTAGATCATGTTTGTATAAATTTCTT
>CAZEDN010000061.1:1938-6233 GCA_964510905.1 uncultured Candidatus Peribacteria bacterium | reverse complement strand
ATTTGTGTTTTGCCTACATCTATCCTAAAGAGTTTGCCGATCTTGAAGAACAGATTCAAAAAGAGGCTCAACATCACGATAAACTGCTCAAACAAACGGCTCAAAAGTTACGAAATTCCCTAAGACAACACAGCATCAAAGGAGAGGTTCACGCACGTCCTAAGACGCTCTATAGCATCTTTCGTAAAATGGTGGATACGGGACGGCAACTGGCTGATCTCAATGATCTTCTCGCCTTACGCATCGTGCTGGATGACAAGGAAACCTGTTACCGTGTGTTGGGTATCGTTCATTCCATTTTCCGTCCCAAGGCGGGTCGTGTAAAGGATTACATTGCGATTCCCAAGGCCAATGGCTATCAGAGTCTACACACTACGGTGTTTGGTTTGGAGGGACTCCCAACAGAATTCCAAATTCGTACGCATGAGATGCATTTTGAGGCGCAATATGGTATCGCGGCTCATTATTTTTATAAGCAGCAAAAGCAAAATGCTCACGAGACCGAACTCACAAAACGACGCTCTGGATGGGTCCATCGTGTCTTGGAACTTCAGAAAGAGCTCAAGAACAACTATGACTTCTTGGATAATCTTAAGATCGATGTTTTCCAAGATCGTATTTTTGTATTCACTCCTCATGGTGATGTGATCGACCTTCCTCAAGGCGCCAATGGAATCGATTTTGCCTATCATATCCATTCTGATGTTGGTGGCCGTGCCGATCATCTGTTTCTCAACGGAAAATCGTGTCCCCTCACGACCACACTCAGGACAGGTGACACCGTCAAAGTGATCACCGATAAGAAGCAAAAATATCCGAAACGTGAATGGCTTGAAAAGGCAAAAACCACCGTTGCGAAAAATAAAATCAAGGCGTCGCTTAAAAAACAGTCCCATGATCAGTGTTGCGAAGAGGGTGTGGACTTTTTGAAAAAGGAACTGCATCGTTATGGGTGTGGTGAGTTCACTTCTCTTTCCTCCAATCAAAAGAAACGCTTGGTTGAAGCTTTCCAAGTGAAGAGCTGGAACGAATTCTTGGAATTGGTGGGAAATGGAACGATCGCAGAACAGGAAATCATCGAGAGTTTATACACTTCTGAAGAATTGCTGGGTCGAGCGCGCAAGAGTCGCACCGGGTATAAGACGCCGCTGGCCGATATTCAGTATCGTGAGACGGGCAGTCGCTTGGTGGAAGCGAGTTCAACGCCGAAACATCCTTTTTATCGAGTTTCTATTAAGATTGAGGCTTCGGATCGTGTTGGTTTTGTGCGTGACATTGGAATTCAACTGGCGACTTTGGGAGTTAACATTTATCAAATTGGGGTTCGAACCGCCAGAAGGAAGGGGCTTGCCGAAATCACGCTGGTCCTAGAAGTGGTGGACTTCACTCAATTGCGCAGCGCGTTTGATGCGATTGAGGCGGTGGAGGGTGTGCTTTCGGTTCATCGTGTTCCCGGCAAGGATTCTAAGAGCACTTCCGTGTCTTGAGTGGTTTCGTATTGTGTGATGGCGTCGCGAAGGCTGATTTTGTGTTCGATGATGGCGCGACTGAAGATGACCCCGGTGGTGCCGATGGTTTCGAGAATGCGGAGATCGTCTAGAGCGGCCACTCCCCCAGAAGAATAGATTTGGATGTCGTCTCCGAGGGTTTCGAGAAGGCGGTCTACGTCGTCGTAATTGGGGTGGTAAAGGGTCCCCTGTTTTTCCATGTCTTTGTAGACGATTTGGGTGATGCCGAATTTTGCGATTTTGGCTGCAAACTCCGCCACTTCATCCGAATCCTCGGGGAGGCTGTCCGATTCCACCATGTGTCGGCGCGCTTTCAGACCGAAGATGATGCGTTCGGGGCCGTATTTTTGAAGCGCCTCAGGGATGAGGTCGCGTGCAGAAACGCCCAGAATCACTCGACTCACGCCGATTTCAAACAGTCGGTCCACGTCCACCATGGTGCGCACCCCGCCTCCCAACTCGATGGGGACGTTGCATTCGCTCGTGATGGCTTGGATCGTTTTGTGGTTGATGGGTTGGCCGGCGGCGCTTCCATCTAGGTCGATCAAATGGATCATTGTCGCGCCGGCCTTAGCAAACTCTTTTGCTAAATTGAGCGGCGACCGAGAATACACCTTTTTTTGCTCGTTTTCCTGCCCCTTGTAGAGGGAAATCGCTTTGCCTTCTTGGATGTAGAGGGAGGGAATGATGAGCATGGCTTTTGTTTTTTATCCAAGAGATGCGATGAATTCTTCTGCTCTAGGCTCATCAACGCTCTCTTCTTGCCATCGCTGGGCAACTTCTCCCAGACGATCATAATCCAAGTGTCCATCCTGAATGATTTCTAAATCTTCAAACGTCTCTCGTGTGGTTCTTCCTGCTGGTGTTAGTGCATCCAAGAAACCGATTAAGTTTACTTCTACATTTTCATCATATTCATCAAATGTAAAATCTGCGCTATCCCCTTGTCGAGCAAGCATTGCGGTTTCAATCCAAGATTCTGGTTGAACCGAATCAAAAGGAATACTGCGCTCTGTGAGAACTGCTCCAAAAATCCCTATTTTTATTTCCTTTGAAAGCTCTCCCTTATCGTGTACTTCTCGTGCGATTTGGTATCTTTTGCCATCTCCCCGTGCAACCCATCTAATGACTGCCTCTTTGGGATTGTACTCGCATTGAACCCCTTGGACCGCCAACACATAGCCACCATCTTTTGTCTTTCTCAATACTTCGGCTTCCTCCTCTCCCAGTGATAATTTTTCTAGAATTTCTTGCTCCTCTTCTTTAATTTCCTCTATTTCTTGTTCGACTTTTTCTTCTCCTTCTTTTTCTTCCTCGGCTACGACCGGTATGAGATCGTATTCTTCCTGAATCCCATAGATTTCATCGAGCCATTCTTCGTAAGTGAGTTCACCATTTTCAAAATCATCAAGCGCTTCACACATGGCACCTTGGGCGTCTTCATTTTGGTCTAGTGCCCATTCGGCGGTATAGGCAACCTCGGCGGCGCTGACATAGCTGTATAATTCCTTCCTTTCTTCTGAATTTGTAAAAGCATCAAATTCTCCTGCGTTTAATGCGAATTTTAATTCTTTTAGTGCCAGTCGGTCCGCCTCTGAGTTTTCTCGATAGGTATCATCAAAATCAAAATATCCTCCTTCGCCCTCCTCTCCGGGAACGTAGACCATTTCCATCCGGTGGGCAAAAATACGCCTCCCATAATATTCCTCAAGGGGTTGCTCCTCTTTTCTTTCGCTTTCCTCTCGAAGATCGCGATATACCTCCGGTGACATTCCTAAAGAGGCACAAAACACTTCCTTCCAGTGAGCCCTCATGAAGTCCATTCCTACTTCTTCTAATGAAGGGTCTTCTTGGGTTCCCATCCCTAGTTCCTCGGCTTGCTCACGAGCTTCATCTGGGGTGCTTACTTTCCAACCTCTCATGATTTTTCCGAGGAGTGTATTTTTCCGTGCACGAATCCTTGATTCACGCTCTTCATCATAATTTCTTCCTTCTTGAAGCCATTCGAGACCAGGCCCTTTTTCACCAGGTCCACTGTGTGGGCTTTCATTGCTTTCTTCGAATAGTTCGAGTGGATTTCCCATTTTGATTTTGTTTGTGCTTAAATTCTATCTTTTGATTATACCATATTTTTTATTTTTTGACAATTCTCTTCGTCAATTTGAAAATCGGAAGTAAATCACATCCCCATCGCTCACGATGTACTCTTTTCCTTCGAGGCGCATCTTGCCTTTTTCCTTGGCGCCGGATTCGCCACTGTGCTCGATGTAGTGCTCGTGAGGAATGACTTCGGCGCGGATGAACCCTTTTTCAAAGTCGGTGTGGATGGTTCCGGCCGCTTGAGGAGCAGAGTCTCCTTTTTTAATGGTCCAGGCACGTACTTCTTTTGGTCCCGCAGTGAAAAAGGTGTGCAATCCGAGCAGGTCGTACGCGTGTTGAATGAAGGCGTTCAATCCGGGTTCTTTGAGCCCGATTTCTTGGAGGAATTCTTTCACCTCTTCGTCGGACAGTTGGCCCAATTCCTGTTCGATTTTGGCAGAAATAGGGATGATTCTTGAGGAAGGATGGATCGCGAGTGCTTCTCGCATGTCGTCTTCATTGAACGTGGCGATATCGTCCTCGTGTACATTCGCGATGTACATGATCGGCTTGGTGGTGATGAGTTGAAGGTCTTTGAGCAAGGCGCGTTCTTCGTCGTTTAATTCGAGGTGGCTGGCCAGTTTTCCGTCGTTCAATTCGGCTTGGAGCTTTTGGGCGAGTTCAAGGAGTACTTTGGCCTCTTTATCC
>CAZEDN010000061.1:0-1928 GCA_964510905.1 uncultured Candidatus Peribacteria bacterium | reverse complement strand
CGATTTTCGAGAGTCTGAAGGTCGGAGAGAATGAGCTCCGATTCGAGTACTTCACGATCGCTTTTAGGCTCAATTTCGCCGTGCACGTGCGTGACGTTTTCATCCTCAAACAAACGGACCACTTGAGCGATCGCGTTGCATTCACGGATGTGACCCAAAAACTGATTCCCCAATCCTTCTCCCTCTGAAGCTCCTTTCACTAAACCGGCGATGTCCACAAACTCCACCACCGCAGGGATGGTTTTTTCGGGACTCGCGATATCCACGAGTTGATGTAGTCTACTATCTGGCACTTCTACAATTCCCACGTTGGGGTCGATCGTGCAAAAAGGATAATTCCCGATTTCAGCGCCTCCCGATTTAGTGAGCGCATTGAACAGTGTCGATTTTCCGACATTGGGCAAGCCAACGATTCCAATTTGAAGTCCCATGGTGCGCGGTTTTTAGTCGGACTGATTCTAATGGTTAGATTGTCGTGTGGGAAGGACTTTTGGTGTGTTTTGCATATTTTGTGTATTTTTTGCGTTTTTTAGCCTCCGGGTTCATCTTTTTGTTAGAATAATTTAATGAATTTTTAATGAACCGTTCATTGTGAAATGTTGGTGAGAATTTTCAAGTTAAAATTGATTTTTTATGGTTGAAGGGTGAGCAAATACTCACTATAATAAAAGAGCCTATTCACTCCTTAAAATCCTCCTTATGACACGGCTCACTTCTCACGAAAAACACTATCATCAACGGTTTTCCGAATACGGTCGAAACGCGCGTGAATGGTTGCGAAAGTGTGCGCTATTATTGCCTGAAATCGATCAGCGGGAAATTTGGCGCAAAAAGGGATTTGGGAGCATCTACGAATACGCGGCTAAGTTGGCGGGGATGAGTAAGCATTCTGTTAAAGAGGCTTTGCGTGTGATGAGGCATGTTGAAGATAAACCAGAACTTAAAAAGGTGGTTGAAAAGAAGGGCATCAATAGCGTACGACCAGTGGTGACGATTGCGACTGAGAAGACGGACTCATTTTGGGCAGAGAAGTCAATGGATATGCCGGTCAACACACTTGAAACGTATGTTCGTGATTATAGAAAAGGGCTCCATATGGAGCCTTCCCAACCTGAAAAACCATCAAAAACGACGGTTGAGGTCGAATTGGAGCCGAAATTGGCTGCACGGTTGGAGCGGATTAAAAAACGAGAAGACTTCAACACCTTATTGGAGAAATTTGTGGAAGCGGTTGAGACGTCTGAGGAGGAGGAAAAACCAGAACCGGTGGTGTCCGAATCACATTATATTCCTGCGAAAATTGACCATTATTCGCGCAAGAAGACGGGACATTTATGTGCGTATCCAGGTTGCACTCGTGAGGGAGAGGTGTTGCATCATACTCAGCGGTTTAAGTCAGAGCATGTGCACGACCCGGATCGGTTGGTGCTGCTGTGCAAGGAGCATCACCAAATTGCGCATCTTGGGTTGATCGAGAACGAGGAGGGGCCGGTGGAGACCTGGCGGTTGCGGACGGAAGCGGACAAGACCATCTTTAAATACGTCATCGATCAAAGGGTGAATGAGTATCGACGGGCGGCATAAGCCGCGGCGGATGAGCGCGGCGACTAAGTTGCCCCCATGAGCCCCCAAATTTCGGTGAGCTCTTTCTTGGTGAGCTGACCTGGCGCAGTTTCATCGCCTTTTTTGAGGGGTGCATAGTACATGGCCGAGCCGAGAAGCGGACACATCACACGGCTCATGGTTCCTTCCTCCCCCATTCCCACGGTGATGATTTCGATTCCATCTTCCTTAGCCCATCGGGTGAGCTCCAACAGCGTAACGTTTTGCGATCGTTCACCGATGAACGTGGGCACTTTCACGATGTCGGCTCCTTTTTTGACACCTTCCTTGACCAATTTTTGAAGTTTTTCGAGATGTGGCGTTTC
>CAZEDN010000060.1:2018-6325 GCA_964510905.1 uncultured Candidatus Peribacteria bacterium | reverse complement strand
AGCGGAGTTTGATCGATCGCGCCAAAATATTTGGAAAGATTTTGTGTTTTTTGAGGATTACATTCCGGAGGATGCTACGATTTTGGATGTGGGGTGTGGGAATGGGCGCTTGCTGAAATTTTTTGATGGGTATGGGTACAAATCGTATGTGGGTGTGGACAATTCAAAGAAGTTACTCGAGCGTGCGAAAAAGCAGCACAAGGGTTCCAAGATTCGGTTTAGGGAAGGTGATGCACTTGATTTGCGGCTGAAGTCTAAGTTTGAAGCGGTGTTTTCGATTGCGGTTCTTCATCATATTCCCTCGCGTGAGATGCAACTTAAGGCGTTGCAGCAGCTGGGAGGTGCTCTTACTTCGGATGGATATCTGTTTTTGTCGGTGTGGGATTTGTATAAATTGAGAGTTTCCCCCCGTTTTGTGTGGGCGTTTTTGCGGTCGATTTTTACTCTGGGAAGTTATTCGTATAAGGATGTTTTTATTCCGTGGGGGAAGAAAAATCGGAAGATGCGGTATTGTCACGCGTTCACGTTGGGTGAACTTCATGGATTGTTGAAAGAGGCCGGTTTTGAGATTGTGGCGTCGGAGCGAACGAAAAAGGGTCGATTTGGGAATCATATGGTGGTGGCGCGACCGTTTTTGGCGGCACGGACCGTGGATGTGATGGGAGTCGAGTTTCATAAAGTGACATTGGATGAAGCGACTGAGGCGGTTGGTTATTTTTTGAAGTCGGATCGGCAGCATCATGTGGTTACTCCAAATCCGGAGATTTTGTTGAAAGCGCGAAAAGATCCGAAATATCGGACTATTTTGAATAAAGCGTCGATGAAGATTGCGGATGGTGTTGGGATTTTGTGGGCGGCGCGATTTGCGTCGGATGAAGGGCGTGTGAAGCGGGTTGCGAAGGGATTGTTTGGGTTGATCTCTTTGGCGGTGAAGGCGGAATCTGCAAAAGGAATTTTGCCTGAGCGTGTAACAGGGACCGATTTGATGATGAAGGTGTCTCGACTGGGACATAAGATGGGTGCGAAAATATTTTTATTGGGCGCGGCACCAGGTGTTGCAGAAATGGTGGCTGAAAAATGGCGTTTTGATCCGATCGTGGGGACTTATGCTGGCTCCCCTGCCCCGAGGAATGAAAGGGAAATCGTTAAACGTGTGAAGGCGTCTGGGGCCAATCTGTTGTTTGTTGCGTACGGGGCGCCTAAGCAAGAACAGTGGATTGCTAAAAATTTGAAAAAAATGCCGAATGTGAAGGTGGCGATTGGTGTGGGTGGTGCGTTTGATTTTGTGGCGGGGGTGCGTAATCGAGCCCCAGAGTGGATGCGCAAAGCTGGACTTGAATGGTTTTGGCGCGTGGGTCAAGAACCCAAGCGAATCAACCGTATCTTAAAAGCAACGGTGGTATTCCCTATTAAGGTTATGTTTGGGCGGGATCGTTAGGGCTCACTGCTATTTCTTCTTTTTCGTGGTTTTCTTCTTGGTGCTCTTTTTCGGTTTGGGCTTTTCTTGTTCCTTTCTTAGGCGTTCTTCGACCACTTCCACCACAGGTTTGGCGTATTTGATCAATTCACCGGTCATTTTGAGCGGCTTGAGTATGGCCATGTGAACTTTTTCGGCAGAATCGCGAAGAGCGTCAGTGGCTTTATTGATGTCGCGGAGGATGAAAATTGCGTAAACCAAGACAATCGACAAGAAAATGGCCAAAAGTGCTACGGCTACTGCGACAATTATGTATAAGAGATCGACAGCTTCTAACATGTTGGGAGGGTTAATGGCTAGGGTGATTATACCTTAAGATAACTTTTTGCGCAGGATTTCGTTTGCCATTTTGGGGTTTGCTTGGCCTTTTGAGGCTTTCATGACCTGTCCGACGAGGAATCCGAAGGCGTTCTGTTTACCTTCTTTAAAGTCGCTCACGGCGTCGGCATTGTCGGCAATGACTTGGTTGATGATGTCCTCGATAGCTCCGGTGTCAGAGACCTGTTTGAGTCCTTTTGATTCGATGATTTTGTCGGGATCGTCGCCTGATGTGAACATTGCGCTGAATACCTCAGTTTTTGCTACGCTGTTGGAGATAATCCCCTCTTTTACCATTCCTAAGAGACGAGCCATTTGTTTGGCGGTGATTTTACAGTCGCGTAGTGATGTATTTTCTTCTTTTAGGCGGCCGAGGAGCACTGTTCCCACGAATGAAGCGGCCTTTTTGGGTTCTTTAGTAGATTCGGCGATTTCTTCGAAATAGTTTGCTAAGTCGGGGTCTTCGCTAAAGAACAGCGCCTCTTCTTCGGAGATTTCGTAATCTTCGACAAATCTGCGGCGTTTAGCGAGTGGGAGTTCGGCGATGTTGGCTTTCATTTTTTCGAGCTCTTTTTCGTCGATTGTCATGGGTGGAAGGTCCGGTTCGGGGAAATAGCGGTAGTCGGCGGCATCTTCCTTGCTTCTCAGTAGTTTGGTTTTTCCTTCATTGTCGAGCCAGCCCACGGTGATATCGCCGTCGAGGGGTTCGCCTTTTTCCCAGAGTTTGAATTGACGTTTGATTTCGTAATCGAGTGCTGCTTCTAGTGCTTTGAATGAGTTGAGGTTTTTGATTTCGGCACGTGGGTATAGTTTGGAGTCCCCTTTTGGTCGGGTGGAGATGCTGGCGTCGAAACGCATCATGCCTTTTTCCATGTCAGCTTCGGAGGTGCCGGCGTATCGCAGGATAGCTTGAGTCATCTTTGCGAAGGTGCTGGCTTCTTTCGAAGAGCGCAAATCTGGTTCGGTAACAATTTCCATGAGTGGTGTTCCGGCGCGGTTGTAGTCGACGAGACTTCCTCCGGCGACGTGGGTTAATTTCCCGGCATCATTTTCGATGTGTAGCCGTGTTATGCCGATTTTTTTCAGTTCTCCGTCTACGTCGATTTCCACATATCCTTTTTCTGAAATTGGTTCATCAAATTGAGAAATCTGGAATCCGCATGGTAGATCTGGGTAAAAGTAGTTTTTGCGGTCGAATTTTGAGAATGCTGGGATGTTGCAGTGGAGTGACAGTGCGGTTTGAATCCCCTTCTTGATCGCTTCCTTATTTGTAGCGGGAAGCATACCCGGAAACCCCATGCAGATTGGACATACGTTTACGTTCGGCTTTTCCCCAAAAGAGTCGTTGCTGCATGCGCAGAACATCTTGGTTTTCGTGTTCATTTGGGCGTGGATTTCGAGGCCGATGACCGATTCGTATTCTGTCATGTTTTTTAGGTTACGAGGTCACTATACAAGGGACCTTATCTTCTGTTCAAGTTCTTCTCGAGAGCCATTGTTCGTGATTCTCTTGGCGCTGGGGAGATCGAGGCCTTCTTGTTGGGCGTTGATGGCGTTAAATTCTTCTTGGGTTCTTTCTGGGAGACGTTTTTTACGTGCTTCTTTGGATGTTTCTACAATCCATAATTCATCGATGAGCTCAGCGAATCGCGGTGTGTAGATTTGGATTTCGAGAGCAACAAGATCTGCATTGGATTGTTGGAGACGTTTTCGGAGTTCTTCAGCGACAATTGGATGAATGATTCGGTTGAGGATCTCCCACTTTTTAGGAGTTTTGAGGAGAATTCGAGTGAGTTTGTTGCGGTTTACTCCCCCATTTTTGAGGAGTAACTCTTCTTCGAAGAACTGCTGGATTTTTTCTGCACCTCGTCCTCCGGGCTCGTACAGTTCGTGAACCACTTGATCGCAGTCTATTCGCGAGGCTCCCTCCTTTTCTAAAAGTTGGGCCACGGTGCTCTTCCCTGAGCCGATCTTTCCGGTGATGCCGATTACTTTCATAATTCGACCCCTAGGTTTTGGAGTGATGCCTTGAATTGGCTGAGCGCTTTTTTGGCTTGCCCTTCTGAAACTTTGGCATTGATCTCGTGTGCGAGTTGATTGCGTAGTTTGTGTGCTTCCCAAGTTCCGTTGTAGTCCTTGAACATGATTTTTGCCTTTTTGAGTTTTTCTCCAAGGGTTCCCTTGAATCCTTTGATGGTGAGCGCTTTGTCGAGAAGTTTGTCCGCCTCCATGATGGCTTCTTTGGGATTGGATTGGGCGTGTTGCTTGATTTTGGCCCAATGGTCTTTAAAGATCTTTTGGTCCTTTTCTTTGATGCGGTACTTTTCGTTAATCTTGGCGACAAACATGAATGCCAAGGCGAACATGGCGATGACAACGATGGTGATGGCCCATTCCATGGTGAGGGGGTTATTTGATTTGATGATCGGTCAGCATGCCGGTGATCATGTCGCGGAGTGTCTGGTGATCACGGAAGCTCTTGTTGCGCATGAATTCATTCTGCGCGTTGAGA
>CAZEDN010000060.1:1396-2008 GCA_964510905.1 uncultured Candidatus Peribacteria bacterium | reverse complement strand
GTTCAACGGTTTTTGGGAATGCTACTCCATCGAGTCCGACCGGCTTTCCCGCTCCGATGCGATCGATGGCAATATTCCCGAAATTCAAAATCGTTGCCCAAAATCCGTTTACTTCATAAGAAACTCCTTCAATTGTGTGGTATTCGATTCGGCTGGAGGATCTGTTGAAAATCCCTTCCCATTGCAGATCGATTAGCGTCTGATTGGTGATGATGATGGCGTCGAAATACCAATCGAGGAATAAGTCGAACATGATGATCAGCCCCACGATCCCCCATATACCCCAGGCTATCCAGAACGGCGGTACCATCAGATAAAAAAGACCTGGAATCACAAACCCGAAAAAAGCTCGCTTAACAAAATGTGTGTAAATTTTAAAGGGATGGACGTGCCCCACATACAGGATTTTTTCTCCTGGGTTTAGGTAAGCCCGAAACATGATTCCCGCTAGCATGTTCAGATATTAACCTTTTGTCCCTCACCTTGTAAAGGGGCGGCCCTCTCTGGTATCGTGCAGAGGATATAAATTCGCACCATGAATTCTCGCTTTCGGTCCACAATGCTTTTCACTCTGGACGTTCTTGTGAACGCAGCGGTGATTATTGGGTTGGT
>CAZEDN010000060.1:0-1386 GCA_964510905.1 uncultured Candidatus Peribacteria bacterium | reverse complement strand
TGGTGCTGCTTTTGCGCGCATTTGTGATTTCACCTTTTCAGGTCAGTGGGCCCTCAATGTGTGATACGTTCAATAATTTTGAGGGGCGCTGTATCCGTGGCGATGGTGAATTTCTCGTTTTGTATAAGTTGGGGTATCAAAACTTTTTTGGATGGCAGGTGGGAACGCCTCAACGTGGCGATGTGGTGGTGTTTCGCCCCCCAGAGAGTGACGATCCAAAGGAACACTTCATTAAACGTGTGATTGGGGTTCCCGGAGATACGCTCGAACTCAAGGATGGTTACGTTTACATCACCAACGAGGAATACCCTGAGGGGTGGCAACTTCCTGAGGAATCCTATTTGAATCAGGTTAACTTGGGACATACCGACCCGCAAATCGCTTATTTGGATACGTTTGAGATCCCTGAAGGGGGATATTTTGTGATGGGTGACAACCGAAAGGCCAGCAGTGATTCACGGCGTTGCCTTGAGCAGGCGGGATGCACCGACGACAACACTTTTTACATCACACTCGATCATATTAAAGGAAAGGCCTGGTTTGTCATGTGGCCGCTGACGCGCGTTCGAGTGATCGATAATACGCCGTACGATGAAGGGTCAGATTAGCTGCGACTGGTGAGAATCATTTCGATGAGGACCGCAATGGTGACGAGCAGGAGGCCGTTCCACCATTTCAGCACGCCCACGATGAGGAAGGCGATGCAGAGTAGTGTACAGAGGCTTAAGAGGAACCCTTGTCGTAGAGAAACGCTGAGGTGATGATAGTGGACTTCGTCTTTGCCGAGCCATCGACGTAGGCCGAAGCCGAGCAGCGTGAACGATCCGATCATGGCAAAAAAGAGGCTGGTGAAGAATAACCCGAGGGCAAGACTGGTCGATTCGAAGGGGTCTAGTTTGGTGATCACCATTCCCCATGCCGCCCAGCTCATTATGGCGGTGATGGCGATGATGATGAGGTATTGCTTGTAGTCGTTTGGGACGATCTTGTGATGAGGTCGCTCGGCGTGGTCATCCATCTTCTTTAAGTTTTTTAAGAATGAGAGGGATTTTTTGGATGTCTTCGAGGAGGACGGGCCGCAAGCCAGGGTTGTAGAGGGCGGCCGCAGGGTGATACATCGGGAAGTATACCTGTTTTTCGGTGGCAATCCCACGGTATCTTTTGGGCCTACCGTGCTCTTTGGTGATGCTGAGATCGGGGATGAATCGGTTGAGGGCGTGGCGGCCCAACGTGACAATTAAGAGGGGTTTGATGGTGGCGATTTGTGCTTTGAGATAGGGCCAACAGGTTTCGACTTCTTTGGGCAATGGGTCGCGATTGTTGGGAGGACGGCACTTTACGACATTGGTGATGAAGACATCTTTTCTCGTGAGATCGATGGATTCG
>CAZEDN010000059.1:0-6428 GCA_964510905.1 uncultured Candidatus Peribacteria bacterium | reverse complement strand
TGAGCAAGATAAGCTACTTCTGCCACACTTAAAATCTCAGTTCGCTTATTAGGCATCTTTCAAAAGTTTTAAAGTTTCTCCATATTCATCAATCACTCGATCAACCGATTGATCAATAAATGCCTTTTGCTTCTCCGTCACCCGCTTTTCTCCAGGCAAAAACAAATCTTCGCGCTTAATCACATAATTCCGTCCTACTTTTTGAGCCGGAATCTCTCCGGATTTTATTTTTTTAAAAACCGCAACATGACTAATGCCCAATAACTTCGCAACCTCTGCTGCCGACAAAAATTCACTCATAACTTTTATATTAACTAACTCACAAATAGGTTAACATATATTAACCAAAAAATCAATGAGTTAACATAAGAAATGGCAGGGGCGGCAGGAATCGAACCCGCACTAGAGGTTTTGGAGACCCCTGTGATACCATTTCACCACGCCCCTGTGGTCGGGCCATTTATAACACGTTTTTCTCTCAAAACTCAATTATTCTTCCAACAAGAGGACCCCTTTCATACGAACCTCATATTTCCCCGTATCACTCGATAGCGCAAAACTCTTGAGCGGGGTCAGCCACTTCTCCCAATCGATCGATTCAAACTCTTCGGGGAGGGCCAATTCTTCGACGACCCCTTCTGTCGTCTCTTCGATTTCGGTCACCTCATCCATCTCTCCCTCCTCGGCAGCCTCCGCCTCTTCTGCTGCACGCGCCGATTCTAATGCCGCTTGCAGCGCCGCTTCTTTGAAATCTTGATAATGCTCCACAAACGTCGTCACCTCTACAAAATCAAGATAGACCAACCCTTCACGAACTCCTTTCAACGCTTTCATCGTTTCCTTAAATGTTTCGGTTTGATTCAAATTAGCCGGATCATCTCCCCACCCATCATACGTTGAAATCACCAATCGTTTTCCATCCAACAATCCATAAATGAGCTGAATGGTCTCTTGTTGAAACTCCGCCGGAGGCATGTACGATCCGGTTCCGTAAAAAACCGCCATCACCTCCCCCCAATTGAACTGAATGCGATGCATCATATCACCACCCACCTCCATTTCATCTTTAAGAAATGAATCTTCCATTCCTCCCTGAAACACCAACTGTCCCACAAATCCTTCCAGCTGTTCATCCAATGTTTTTATCAAATTTTCCGCGGCCTCAGTGTTGCCAGAAGCATCCAACAAAACCGTTATCCCGGGCAAAAATCCGTCATTGGCATGAAGGGACAATGCGTATCCGCGCCCCAATAGTTCCTCCAATTCTTCCGGAGATCCCAATCCCACCAACGCCAATCCCGCGTTCAACTGCGGACTGGGAATACTCAAATACTCAGACAAACCACTCGCGAGATTGTACGACTCTAAATATGCACCCAATCCATCGCCCGGCATGACTTTGCTCAAATAATGACGATGCGAATTGGTGGCATTCAGCGGGCTATCCGTTGCATCGATAACTTCTTCATTTCCGATCACGATGCCATCCAAATGCAATCCATCACTGTGCGCCACCAACGCAAATCCTTGCGCCTTCAAATTCTGACTCTGCTCCAAAAACTGCCCGGGGCCACCTTGAGGATCCATGAACAGCATCCCCAAGTGAGTGGCCGGCAACTCCTCAAGCACCAATTGGTACGCCTCTTGCGTCCACAACGATTCCGCCATCTCAGCCTTGGCCAAATCCAACATTTCTGCCAACTCCTCGTCATCGTTCGAGATCAACAAAACATCCTCGTGCACCGAGAAATAAAAGGTGTCTTCCTCCTCGTCTCGCGCCGTCAAATTCACATAAAAATCGTAATTATTGTAACTGGTACGCACAAAACGACCCGCCGACTCCAATGTCGCAAAAAGGTCTTGCGCCATGGTTGGATCGTCCAACGTCAGCGCTACATGGGTAACCGGCTCTAGGTCCGCATCGCTCAACGCCAGCACAAAACGCACTCCCTCCTGACCCAAGATCGGCGCAATATCCTCAAGATACGAAAGATCCACCGATTCTAAGTTCGCATCGATTCCTGAAAAGAGCTCTTCCTTCAACGCCTCGGGATCGTCCGAAAACGTGTCCACCATCGCTTGAAAATAGATTTGCTGTTCCTCGTCCAATGTCGAAAAACTCAACACGAGCCACGTATCCGCCGGAAGCAATGATTCGATCAAAATACCGGATTCCGATCGGTTCACTTCATCAAAAGACGGACCAAAAAGATCGCTCACACAACCGTTCAACACAAAAAGAGCGACGATGAAAAAAGGAATGAATTTTTTGAGCATGGGAGGACGTTAAAGAATGTGCTGACTTGAAAATTTCTAGCGTTTATTCCCGAGACTTCCACTGCTCGTGTCCTTGCGTGTACACACCTTGTGGGCACGACAGTTCGAACAGAAAATGCTCAACTCCTTGGTCACCGTATCTTTGCTCTGTCGGTTGTACTGGGTAACCTTTGTTGTGTGATTGCAATCCGGACAACGCCAATCGCAGTGCTGTTGTTTTCCTTTGCCCATGTATCTGAGATTTAAAGGTTGAAACGGGAGAAAGCTGGAGCCGGGAATGGGATTCGAACCCACGACCCCACCCTTACCATGGGTGTGCTCTACCCCTGAGCTATCCCGGCGAGGTGTGCGAGCGCCCTTGGGGCCATCGAAATTTAGCATAAGGAGTCAGGAGGGGCAAGAGAAAAACGGGCAGACTTAAGCACAGGTTTGACGGATAACACATACTCAAGCCCACGGCCGACCTCGGGGGAGCGCGGACTCCCCGTCGGCCGTTACGTGTGGCAGCGGCGGCCGAAGCCCCGTGCCTGGGTTCCCTCATCAGAATGATCGCCCTCAATGAGGGGAGGAATAGGCGATCAAGTCGATCTGAACGCTAGCTGGGGAGGGGGGCGGCGGCGGGCGCCACCACCACCCTCCCCTCGTCGAGCTAGGTGACCGCGGCGTGGATGTACCCGTGCAGCGTGCGCGCCGTCCCCGAACCACCGTAGTCGCCGTCACCGTCGTCGTCGAGCGCCGCGTCGCGCTGCTGCACGTCCAGGTTGTCCGCCACGCCGTCGCGCATCAGCAGGGGGTGGTGGACCGTCGCCAGGTGGTCGTCGTTGACCGTCGCGTCGTGCTGACCGCCGAAGGTGTCGTCGGGCTCGTGCTGCACGCTCAGGTCGTCGTCGCGGGTTCCGCCGGAGTCGTGGGCCGTCGCGTCGTCGTCGCGGGTCCACATGGTGAGGTCGGCGTCGAGAGAGAGGCCGTCGGTCACCGCGTCGTCCGCCACGTCCAGGCTGTCCGCGTCCGTCACCCCGACGTCCGCGTCGTCCACCGCGTCATCCGCCTGCGCGTCCATCTGCCACCCGAGTGCGAGCGCCATCACCAGCGCCACCATCCAGAGTTTCGTTCCTCGCATCGTTCCAGTCCTTCCTGTGTGCCCCTTCCGCAGAAGAAGCTGTTCGCGTTCTCCGATCAGGTGTGGGGTTTCCGTTCTCTACGTTCCCAAGGAGGTTTTCCGCGAAACCTCCTGTCCCATTAGCATAGGGGGCCTACCCCACTGTTAAGCCCTTTGCCGCAGGTCAGCAACCGCCCAATCGAATGAGCAGCTCCTCACCAGCGACAAAGAACTCAGAGTAAAAATATGTGAAACTTGAGTAATAAGTATCGTCAAACCTGTGCTGTCAATGAGCTCCTGTCTTCAAGGAGATCAACCTCCCCACGAAAACATAGGGGGCTAAACTCACAACAGACAGGCCTGAGATGAACTCAGGGAACAGAGGCTTTACTCAAAAAGTCTCTATTCTCTAAATTAATATTCAATTGGGCTAAATATAAACAGCCATACAAGGCTCTGTCAATTGAGATCCTTTACAATAAGCCAAAACTTAGCTAGATTTCGGTACGAGACATCGTCTCCCCTGCATGGGTTGTAGGGTTCGCCTCCGGATTTGTGAATAACCAATTTGGAGGGCGTGATCTTCCCCATTCTGCAGGTGTTCATTGACAGCACGGATTGGATGAAAAGTACCGCTGGCCGAGAGAGTTTCTTAAGCCCATTAAGAGATTCCCCCAGTCAGCGGTATAGAGGAGTTTTCTACCGCTGCCGGGCTATGCCCGACTCCAGGAGGATTCATCATGAGGCATCACAACCGCCATCACCACGACGCGCACCACCGCATCATCGAGGTCCTGGACCACCGCCGTCACCACGACGACGCCATCGAGTTCCTGGACCACCACGCCTAGGTCTGGACCTCGAGGGCTGAACCGCCCCCCTAGGGGGCGAGACCAAGACTGACCCCTTCGGGGGACACCACCGGCCGTCCCTGAAGAAGGGAGGGACGCGTCCGGACGATTGACAGATTCGATCGGCTGGACCGATGAAGCTACCGCCCATGGGTAGTGGAGGCCGTAAGAAGCTGGACGGAGACCCGCAAGGGCTGCGGCTCAGCAAGCCTAACGCATTAGCCAGCGAAGAGAGACACGTCGGCACAGATCCGCCTCGGCGGACGCGTGTTGGAATATTTCGTTCCTGTCGAACGGTGCCGCCTGCGGCAAGCGTTCGCGCGTTGTATTGCCGTGCCTGCCAAGGCATGGTTAAACTCTCTTCCTGGCTTAGCGTTGGTACCCCCTACTTCACCCAATCCGTGCTGCAACTCACACTACAAAAAACGCGGCAACCTACGGGTCTTGTGGGTCCCGAGGTTGCAAATGACGGAGCTGAGTGAAAGTTAAATTTACGAACAACCTTTAAAGGAAGGAGGTTACGTAGGGGGAAACCTTGGTTTCCCCATGCGATTAAAAGAAAATCCCGCCAGAAACTGGCAGGACTTCCTTAAACGCAATGACCCTAGAATTAGGGTCACTCCGCTGGACCGTAGAGATCCAAATACTACTCCTGTTAGAACAGGTGGGATCTCTCAACTCCTCCGCACGCGGAGAAGAAATATTGAAATCCCATACGAGAGAAAAGGTGAGAGAGTATTTAAATGATCTTCGCTACGGGAACAGTAGAGCTAATCAATAATAGTCAAAATCGCCCTGATGGTCAATTTTCCAATCCACGATTTTCCGCTTAAACACAACATATTGTGGCCCTCCACCCGAAAAAGCCCCAAATATTCATGGAAAGCGGCTTGCGCAAGCCCACAGTTATGTTCCCAACAAAATCAATGAACTCAATACTTGATACACCGTCCCAATGACCATCCATATGAGTGAAACTCCAAACATCCGCCCCAAAACAAAGATATCGATCAGAATAAACGCCACGAAATACTTCGTTCCATGTCGCATCATCCACATGTAATTCTCGTAATGATGATCCTTCAAAAACAACCCAATGATTTTCGACCCATCCAACGGCGGCAACGGAATCATATTGAAAATCGCTAACAACAGATTCAAATCAAAAATCGCACGCATCATCCCCACCCACGGCGTCAGGCCATAGTGGGCCAGTAAATATTTGTACGGAAGCGCGATCACGATCGCCACCAAAATATTCGAAGCAGGCCCCGCGATCGCCACCAATGCCCCATCCCGTCGAGGATTTTGCAGATTAGCAGGATTCACCGGGACCGGTTTCCCCCATCCCAAACCAACAATAAAAAGCATGATCGTTCCCATCAAATCCAGATGCTTCAACGGGTTCAACGTCACTCGACCTTGATACTTCGCGGTCGGATCCCCCAGATAATTGGCCACCCACGCGTGCGAAAATTCATGCACCGTAATGGCCACAACCAAAGCAACAATAAAATAGATCTCAAACATAACAGGGCCCACTATACCACTTTCCCTTGCCAAAATGGAGTGACCATAGTATTTTTGGCGGGCTTAATTAAGAAGAATTCACCCTTATCTCATGTCTCAGGTTTGTGAAAAATGCGGAAAAGGGCCCACCACCGGGCACAACGTGAGCTACTCACAGCGCAAAACCAAACGCCGATTCATCCCCAATTTACAGAAGTGGAAAGGACAAAAGCTCTGCACGCGCTGTCTCAGAACGATGACGAACAAAATGTAATTGGCGCCGGACGCGCCCTCATCACGGAGAGATGTCCGAGTGGCTGAAGGAGCACGCTTGGAAAGCGTGTGTGGCAGAAATGTCACCGGGGGTTCGAATCCCCCTCTCTCCGCCAGATTTTTTGCGTTATACTGTCTCCATGATATCCGATTTCACCATTCGCCACGCCACCCTTGCAGACTTAGAAGCCATCGTCAAAGTAGGCCAGGACGCCTTCCCTCCTCATCGAGTAGCAAGTTTTGAAACCGAAAAAGCACGCCTCGAAACATTTCCTGAAGGGTTCTATGTCCTCGTCCATAATGGAGAAATCATTGGCAAATCCACCGGGCTAATCATCGACGACATCACTTCATTGGAAGAACTCGAACACCCAGACCCCGAACTGTTCAACCCTGAAGGGCCCGTATATTATTTGGGG
>CAZEDN010000058.1:0-6458 GCA_964510905.1 uncultured Candidatus Peribacteria bacterium | reverse complement strand
AATTGCCATTTCGTCGGGCATGTCTGGTGCAATGAGCGTTGCTTCTGGAATTCCCACTTCGTCTCTCCAGCTACACACCACTCTCACTTGATCAGCCTGCCCATTTCCGTCCAGATCGATCCATTCTTGTCGAAAAAACAAGCCTGTTGTCGTTGCCACTTTGGAATATCGAATCGCGCCACCATCATCTCCTCCCTTGTGATAAGTGATTGCCCAGGTTTCTCCATTCTCATGTCTAACCGCTGCCACGTTATAAAGAGAGGAATCTTGTGTATGGCGATTACCCATGACTCCTGCACATCCTTGACCCGCAAGCAGCTGCAACGTAAGGATCACAACAGGAATCACTGATGATTCACTTTGCCGAGGGCGTTCGCCTGGCTGGAATGATGGCCGATCCAACATATTTAAAGGAATTACTTTAAGGTTACCTTGTAATTCTTTATAATGCTCCCGTCAACCTTATTTACTGATTTATGCCCAAACCTTTCCGCATCGCCGTTCTCGCCTCCACTCGAGGCACCGACCTTCAAGCGATCATCGATGAAATGAAAGCTGGCCGTATGAAAGGAGTTGAACTGGTGGCGGTCGTCAGCGATAAAGAGGGTTGCTATGCGATGGAACGGGCGAAAGAACAGGGGTTTGAGACCTTTTTCGTGAATCCTGATGGAAAGTCTCAAGAGACGTTTGAGCAGGAAATGATGACTATTTTAGATGAAAAGGAAGTGGATTTGGTGGTTTTGGTTGGTTTTATGCGAATCTTGAGTGATGAATTTGTAAATCATTACCCGTGGAAGATCATTAATGTGCATCCGTCATTGTTACCTAAATATGGGGGAAAGGGATATTTTGGGTCGAAAGTTTATGAAGCGGTGCTGGAGAATGGGGATACCGAAACCGGCATGACCATCCATTTTGTTACGTCCGATTGCGATGCGGGGCCCATCATTCACCAGGAAACGGTTGAGGTGGAACCTGACGACGCTCCCGAAACATTGCGTGGCAAGATCCAAAAACTGGAAAAAAAGTGGTATCCGGAGGTGATTCGCTGGATTCAACATGGGAAAGTTGTGGTTGACGAGGTATAATGTCCGGTGATGCACAAAAATTGTATTACATGGATGGTGGGTGGACCGGCGGGGTATGGGATCAATGCCTCGGGTGAGATGTTCTCCCGTTGTTTTACTCGTGGAGGGCTGAATGTTCTTGCGTATTTGGAATATCCGTCTTTGATTCGGGGTGGGCACAACAGTTACCATATTCGAGTCTGTGAAGGGTTAGCGCATTCACCGATGGAGGAGATTGGATTGTTGGTGTGCCTGAACCGAGAGACGTTTGATTTGCACAAAGATAATGTGCCGGCTGGAGGGGGTGTTTTGTATGATTCGGAGGATTTTCAGATTGAGGAGGGGGAATGTCCGGAGGGCGTGGGGCTGTATGCGGTTCCTTTTATGAAGATCGTTAAGGAGAATAATGGGATCGATATCATGCGGAATACGGTGGCCTTGGGGGCGTCGTTGGGATTGTTGAAGTATCCGTTTGAGTATTTGGAGAAATTGATTTCGGAGCAGTTTGCGAAGAAGGGGGAGAAAGTGGTGGGCGCGAATGTGACGGTGGCGAAGGCAGGCTATGAGTATGTGTCGAAAAACTATGATGTGAAAACTTTTGAGTTTACGATGGAGCCAACGGGAGAAAAACCGCGTATTTTGCTATCAGGGAATGATGCGTTTTCTTACGGCGCGATGCAGGCCGGATGTAAATATTTTTGTTCGTATCCCATGACGCCTGCTTCCGATACGTTGACTACGTTTGCGCGACATGAAGAGGAAATGGGCATTGTTGTGAAGCAGCCAGAAGATGAACTGGCCGCGATTTTGAATGTGATTGGAGCTGGGTTTACAGGAGTACGAGCCATGGCGGCAACGTCTGGTGGTGGATTTGCTTTGATGAATGAAGCTTTGAGTATGGCAGGAATGGTTGAGGTGCCTATTGTTATTATGGAGGCACAACGGCCTGGCCCTGCGACTGGTTTGCCCACGTGGACAGGGCAAGGCGATCTGCAATTTTTGATCCATTCAGGCCATGACGAGTTCCCGCGATTGGTGATCGCGCCGGGAGATGTGACCGAGGCGTTTGAACTCACTCAGCACGCGTTCAATTATGCGGAGCGATATCATATGCCTGTTTTATTGGTTTCGGACAAGTTGTTGTCGGAAAGTTTGTTTTCTGTGCCCGACTTTGATGAGGTGAAGGTGGAAATTGATCGTGGGCCGGTGGCTACGGAAGACGAATTGAAGAAACGTGAAGGCGTGAAGGAAGATTACCCGCGTTATCAGGATACGAAAACGGGTGTTTCACCGCGTTCACTTCCTGGAATGAAGAATGCGCGATACGTGGCAAACAGCAACGAACACGATGAGTTCGGTGATATTGATGAAACCCCCGAGGTGCGCAAGTGGATTCACGCCAAACGGTTACGAAAATTGGAGAAGTTGGCGGCCGAACTGCCGGCACCCAAGGTCTATGGCCCCGAGGATGCGGATATTTCTTTGATTGCGTGGGGATCGACTAAAGGCCCGGCCCTCGAAGCGATTCGTTTATTAGAAGAAGAGGGCGTAAAAGTGAACTTCATTCATCCGGTTTTCCTTCATCCTTTCCCCAAAGATACTATGACCGACTTCCTCAAAAAAGCGAAAAAAACACTCCTCATCGAAGGCAATCACGACGCACAATTGGGCCAACTCATCCGTGAACACACGTTGATGGATGTGGATGAAAAACTGCTCAAATGGGATGGGAGACCGTTCTACCCGCGCGAAATTGTTGAAAAAGTGAAATCCTTAACCTCTTAAGATGGCGATTGAGTTCACCAGTCTCGAAAGTAAACAGTTCCCCAATTGGTGTCCGGGGTGCGGAGATTTTGGGATTTGGATGGCGATTAAGCAGGCGATGACGAAATTGGATATTCCGCAGGAGGAGTATGTTTTGGTGTCGGGGATTGGGTGTGGTTCGAAGATGCCGCACTGGATCAAGACGTTTGGGCTGCACACGCTGCATGGGCGGCCGGCACCGGTGGCGAGTGGGGTAAAATTGGGAAATCACAAGCTGACGGTGATCATTGTGGGCGGCGATGGTGATGGATATGGGATTGGAATGGGGCACTTCATTCATCTGATGCGACGGAACTACAACGTTCTTTATGTACTGCAAAACAACCAGGTGTACGGATTGACGACTGGGCAAACCTCCCCCACCAGCGATGAGGGTTATTGCTCGATTTCAACTCCGCATGGCGTATTGGAAGAGCCGGTTAATCCGGTTCGCTTGGCCGTTTCGGCTGGGGCGACTTGGGTGGCACGTGGATTTTCGGGTGATATTGAGTATTTGACCGATTTGATCGTTCAAGGAGTGCAACATAAAGGGACCGCGATTTTGGACATTTTGCAGCCTTGTGTGACCTTCAATAAGAAAAATACGTATCAGTGGTATCAGGAGCGCGTGCACAAATTGGAGGACGGATCGCACGATGTTTCGAGCAAAGAGGCAGCCTTTGAGGCGGCTGGGGCGTGGGAGGAGAATATCCATATCGGCGTTTATTATGAGGAGGATCGCCCGACGTACGAGGATCAGTTGCCGCAACTTAAAAATGGGCCACTCGCGGAGCAGTCGCTGGATGGAATTGATGTGGGTGGGTTGTTGGAGCGGTTGCGTTAAAGATTCTCGGCAATCTTCTCCCCGAAAGCTTTTGCGCTGTCCGGGCCGTCCGCTGTGATAATGAGGCCGTCTTGTTCTACTGGGTTGCCGGTATAGTTGGCTCCTTTTTCTTTGAGATGGTCGCCCTCCCCTTCCCAGCAGGTTGCGGTTTTTCCTTCGAGGAGGCCGGCGTTCGCGAGGATGCCGGGGGCGGCACAGATCGCGCAGGTTGGCTTGTTGGCCGTGAAGAACGTTTTGGCGAGGTTGTGGGCGGCTGGATCTTCGAAATAGGCAAAAACGCCCGGTCCGCCGATGAACGCGATGGCGTCGTAGTCGTCGGGGTTTATGTCGGTGAGGAGGATGTCGGTTGTTACGGTCGCGCCGAGTTTGCCGGTGGCGTCCAGCTGAGTTGAGGCGGTGGTGACGGTGTGCCCGGCCGCTTCGAGGGCAGCTTTGGAATCTGCGTATTCTTGATCTTGGAACCTTTCGGGAGCGATTATGGAGAGTATTTTGGCCATTTTAACAGGTTAAATTTTGAAGTTTTCGAGGTTAGCGCCTTCTTCCTTGAGGCGTTTTATCTTTTTGGAAACGCCGAATGCGAATCCACCGATCCATCCATTCGATCCCACCACTCGATGGCAAGGCACCTTAGGATTTCGATTTTTATTCATGAAGTTTCCCACTGCACGGCACGCGCGAGGACTTCCAGCCTTTGTGGCCACTTCTTTGTACGTCATCACCTCTCCTTGGGGGATCTGGGCGACCACTTTTAGGACTTTTTCTTTGAATGTCATGGGGTGTCGGTTAGAATGTTTTCGAACTCACTATAATTAATTTTCCTCCACATGCCAAAAGTAACATTCCAAGGCACCGAGCAATCGGTCGATGTTGAAGAAGGTGCGCTCTTACGCGAAGTCACACAAAAAAACGGTTGGCCCATCCCTTATGGTTGCGAAAACGGGATTTGTGGAACCTGTTTGATCACGATTCCTGAAGGCAGCGATAACTTGAGTGAAATTGGTGAGCACGAAGCTCAAACATTAAAAGCCATGGGCAAAACGGACGGCACACACCGCCTGGCGTGCCAGTGCAAAGTCATGGGTGACGTGACGATCGCACAATAATTACTCCTCGAGCGGAAGTTCTTCGATGACGATGGTGCTGGTGGTGGATCCGAGACCTTCCTCTTCGGCTTCTTCCTCCTCTTCTTCATCGTCTTCTTCTTCCTCAACGACGGGTGCTTTCACGTGAAAGGATGACGTTACCGATTGTCCATCGACCTCACATGTTTCAGTGTCTCGAAGCGGGAGATTCAGCTCAAAAACATAGGAAAAGTCGCCCACATCATAACCAACCACGTGCATCAATTTAATACCGGCGGCATTCATGACGTCAACGGTTCGCGCGATGTGTTTTTGAGTGAGCAAGGTTCCTTCCACACTCAAACTCCCCTCTTCAACTCCTTCTCCAAACGTTCCAGGGAGAAGGTAGCAGCTGCCGTCTTCATACCCGTTGTGAACGAGAGCAACCGTATTGGGCGCTTCTTCTTCTGGCCATTCTTCGAGCGTCCATTTGGTGGTGTCGTAACGGAAAGTGAAAAATTCGCTGTCGGGATGATACGTTTGCATTTCGACCACATTGAGATCTGGATCAAGTCCGTACGTGGTCAACGTGTAGTTTGCTCCTCCTCCACAGCCGGCGAGCAACGCGGCGATGAGGGCGAGTGGGAACAAGATTTTTGCGGTTTTCATGATGGTCGGGTTAAAGATTTTTTGCCGTGACGCCATTTCCAGAAATATTTGATCGCACTGATGAAGTGAAACCAAAACACGCGGCGTCCAATCAGCCAGAGCATACTACCACTGGACAGTCGTTTGTGATAGTGCTCTGCCTCGACAATTGGGAAGTAGATGATCTTATAAGCTTTTTGGCGTAATTTTCGGCAGAGGTCGTAATCTTCCATGAAAAGGAAGTAGCGTGGGTCGAACCCCTCCACCTCTTCGTACACCGCCTTACGCATGATGAAGTACGCACCGGTGATGAGGTCTACCCGATGAATGACGTTGTGATCAAAGTCCCCCATCAAATAGTTTTGGAGGCGCTTTTTAAAGCGAGGGATCCTTTTGAGGAAGGTGCGCTTGATGATGAGGTCGAGAAAATTCATGTCGCGGCGGCACGACTCCTGGATTTCACCGTTGTAATAGCGAAGTAGCGGTCCCATGAGCCCGATTTCGGTGTGCTCCTCAAGATAGTCCACCATCTTTTGCATGGTGTCTTCCTTCACGAACACATCGGGGTTGGAAATGATGATGAACTCCCCTTTTGCCTTTTCCACACCAAGGTTGTTGGCCTTGCCGTAGCCAAGATTTTTTTTGGCCTCGTGAAGGTGGATGCGGCCCGCTTTTCTGAGTTGGTGCAGTTGGTGGATGCTTTCATCGGTTGACCCGTTGTCCACCACGATGATTTCATAATCAAAATTGACCTCACTGCGTTCGATCGCTTCCACACACATACGTGGGAAGTACTTTTGATTGTAATTCACGATGATGATGGAAACCTTTGGAGGAGGGGGCTGGGTCATAGTTTCTTTTTCAAGTTTTCTCGAGAGGGAAGATTTTTTGTCTTATTCTTGGTGATTTTGAGTTCCGATTTTCCGAGCACATAGCTGTCTTTTGGGATGTCTCGATCGATTACAAACCCGGCGCCTATAAATGAATTGCTGCCCACTTTGATCCCGGGCATGAAGCTGGCATTGATCCCCACAC
>CAZEDN010000057.1:0-6463 GCA_964510905.1 uncultured Candidatus Peribacteria bacterium | reverse complement strand
AACAGGTTGAAACGCCACACTAGCCGCCGCAGGGGGCCGCCGGGGGGAGGACAATCCCCCGGCGGTCCCCGAACGACTTCTCCGGCGGCGATCTCAGGTCGCAGCCGCCGGTACGTTCTGGGCGACGCCCGAGCCCCGACGCAGGGCGACGCCCGCTCCCGGCTCAGCACCTCCGCCAGCATCTAGCTGCCGTTGCTGGCGGTGAGCGCGACCGGACCCGCGACCGTCGGGTTGTCGTGCGTGAACACCGTCGTGCCGGCGGGGCAGTTGACGGTGAACAGCCGGGTACCCGTGTCGTGCGCGTAGGTCGTGCCCGCGGGGGCCTGCGACCAGGCGTACGACAGCACGCGGCCCTTCTTCTGGGCGACGAACTGCGAGGGTGCCGGGCACAGCGAGGCGCCGGTGGGCAGGTCGCGATGCACGGTGACCTCGGCAATCTCGATCGGTTCCTCGGGGCAGCCGTCGCCGTCCTCCGGGGGCGCCCAGTCGTCCGGGCACCGATCGAGCTCGTCGATGAACGCGTCCCCGTCGTTGTTCGGCTCGGGGCACCCGTCCTCGTCCTTGAACCCGTCGAAGTCCTCCCGGTGGTTGGGGCAGCGATCGGCGGTGTCGGGGATGTTGTCGCCGTCGTTGTCCCGCTCCGGGCACCCGTCGGTGTCCTCGAAGTCGTCCTTGTCCTCGGGGGACGACGGGCACAAGTCCACTTCGTCGACGATGCCGTCGGAGTCGGTGTCCTTGTCGGGGCAGCCGTCCAGGTCGCCCTCCGGCGCGGCGTCGTTGGGGCAGTCGTCCTCGGTGTCGATGAACCCATCCCCGTCGTTGTCCATGTCGGGGCACCCGTCGGTGTCCTCGTGCCCGTCGGGGTCCTCGGCCTTGTCGGGGCAGCCGTCCGAGGTGTCGGCGACCCCATCGCCGTCGTTGTCGGGGTCCGGACACCCGTCGGTGTCCTCCCAGCCGTCGAAGTCCTCCTTGACCTCGTCACCGGCGATGGGACTCGGACACTGGTCGTTAACGTCGAGGACCCCATCGCCGTCGTTGTCGGAGTCCGGACACCCGTCGGTGTCCTCGAACTTGTCGATGTCCTCGATCAGACCGACGCAGCCGTCCGCCTCGTCGGCGTCCATGACCGTGTCGTTGTCGTGGTCGAGGTCCGGACACCCGTCGGCGTCCATGAACCCGTCGAAGTCCTCGGCGTCCCGCTTGCAGTTGTCGACCTTGTTCGGGATGCCATCGCCGTCCCAGTCGAGGGGACCGGCGTATGCCGTCCCGGACGGGAGGGTCGGGGCGGCGAGGGCCAGGACGAGGCCCACCAGTGCGATCATTCGGCAGATCGCGTGCCATTCAGGTGTGCGCATGACGCATCCTTTTCTGACCCCTCTGACGCTGCCAGGGGGCCTCTCGATTGGACTTGGCTCGTTTTCCGTTGGTATGAGCTCGAAGTCCAAGAGGGGATGCGATGTTGCGTCCCCTTTCAGACCCGAGCTCATACAAAAATAACCTTAAAATTAACCTTTCTCTCTAAGTGAATAGTACCTGTGGACCGAAACGTCAGCGCCTAATGGTCGGCAAGCCAACCTGTAGAGCCTTCGCTTACGAGACCCACGGGGCTACTCACTTAGATTTAACCTGATTATCAAGGAACAAGACACATCTCACCCAGGATCCGGGTGAGGCTAATTATTATACAGAAAAAAGTAGGTTTGTCAACCTATTTGACAGATTGTCAAGTCGAAACCGAAAACCTTAAACCGGCCTAACCTGTCCTGAACCTGTTACAACCCATTTGAATGTGGTGAGCCCTTCCAGCGCAAAAGGCCCCCTGACGTGCAGTTTTTGGGTGGAAATGCCGATTTCTGCCCCCAATCCGAACTGAGCACCATCACTGAACTGCGTCGAGGTATTCCAGTACACAGCCGCCGCATCCACTTCTGTTAAAAAGCGCTTTGCAGTGGCCTCATCAGAGGTAACAATCGCCTCCGAATGCTTCAAACTGTGCTCCGAAATATGGTCGATCGCTTCATCCACCGAATCCACCACTTTCACCGCCAAAATATAATCCAAAAACTCCGTATCAAAATCTTCCTCAAACGCCGCCACTCCTGATTCTCCCACCATCTTCAAACTTCGCTCATCACACCTCAATTCCACATTTTTTGCCGCCAAAAGAGGCACAACTTTCTCCAAAAATGACTCCGCAACATCCGAATGCACCAACAACGTATCCAGCGCATTACAGATAGAAACACGACGTGTTTTCGCATTTACAACGATTTCAGCCGCCATATCCAGATCAACAGTCTTATCCACATAAGTGTGAACTACAGAAGCGCCCGTCTCGATAACAGGTACACTTGAATTTTCCACAACAAAACTGATGAGACCTTTTCCTCCTCGAGGAATAATCACATCCAAATACTCCCGTAATTTAAGGAATTCACCTGTTACAGCACGATCGGTGGTATCCAAGAACTGAATAGCTCCAGGGGGGATCACCGTATCTGCCAACGTTTCCTTCATGATCTTAACCAACGCTCGATTTGAGGAAATCGCATCCGATCCACCCTTGAGCATCACTGAATTTCCACTCTTCAAACAGAGAACAGCAGCGTCAACCGTCACATTAGGCCGAGATTCATAGATAATGCCAATCAAGCCGAGCGGAACCCGCACCCGCGCCACTTTCAACCCGTTAGGCCGCTCGCCCTCATCGATAACCTTCCCAACCTCATCTTCCAATTCAACAACTTTTTTGAGCTCCGCCACAATCCCTTCAATCCGCTCAGCATCCAGCATCAACCGATCCACCATGACCGTCTCACCCGCAGCTTTCGCTCGATCCACATCCTCCTGGTTTGCCGCCAAAATTTCATCTTTTCGCGCAAGTAAGGCCTCCCCAACCGCGCTAATCGCAGCATTCTTCTCGTCTGTCCCCAGGGTCGCCAGCACTCTCGAAGCCTGAACCGCCTCTTTTGCCATCGCTGTAAGATCCATAATGAAGGTGAATTAGAAATCACAAAAACCGCCGCGATTGTAGCACGCGACCCAAAAGTTTTCGACCCCTTCAGGGGGCTGTCGTCCCCAGCCTGATTACTCCTGCCGTAAGAACGCCGCACCCGTTTCCGCCTTCTCCGCTTCAGGGACCGCTGCGGGAGCGATATCTTGATTCGCTTGAACCGTTTCTGCGGCCAATGCAGCACCGGCCACATTCTCCTCTTCCTCGATCAGCGCATCCGGCCCACCCGGAAACACAGCCGCTTCTGCAGGAGGTTGAATGTCTTGAATCTTTTGAGCACGCTGAGCTGAAGCAGCAACTTGCTCTGCCAAAGCAGCCTCTTCTTGCCCTCGCTCTGTCTTATGTTTTTCCATATCAACGTTCTCCATCTCGTACACTGGCACAACCGTATTTTCAGTATCCTTATCAAAAGCCAACGTTCGAATGGGGAACGGAATGCTGATTCCCGCTTTATCAAAATGATCCTTAATGAGATGAATAACCTGAGATCGAGTGCCCACCCAATTTGAGCGAGAGTCCACCCAGAACCGCACCAAAAAGTTAATAGAGCTATCATCAAATTCATCCAAAACAGTAGCCGGAGCCGGCTCTTCCAATACCTCGTGATGTTCCTTTAAAGCTTCAAAAATGATCTGTTGCGCATGAGCTAAGTCGGTTCGATACTCGACGCCAACTTCGATCTCAATACGACGAAATGGATTCGAAGTAAAGCTGGTCACTTCATTGGTGAACAGTTGAGAATTAGGGACGATGACACGCGTTCCATCGAGCGCCTTAAGAATCGTAGCTCGTGATTGAATTTCAACAACTTGTCCGATCGTTCCATTGATTTGTATGAAATCCCCGATAACGAAATGGCGACTCACAAGAATAAAAATTCCCGCAATAAAATTCATGATCAAATCTTGCATCGCAAAACCAAGTCCAAAACCAATCGCCGCAATGATCGCGGTCAAATCGATACCTGCGATTTTTAATGCAATCGTAATGCCAACAGCCAAAACGCCAACATAAGTAGCACGCCCAATCAAAACGAGAATTTCCTGGTCGTCTTCCGAAATTTTCTTGGAAACACGATCCAGTACGCGCTCCTTGGTGAACTTTGCAACCAAAAAAGAACACGCGAACACAATCATAGCTGCGATCCAGCCAGGGGATGAGACCCAAATGGTGTTGAAAAATTCGCTGAGACCGGATGTGGTTTCAGTGGCGGTGCTGCTTCCTTGATCTGTGAGGGAAGCGGCCAACGCGGTGGGAATCGAAAATAGATTCATGGATTGGATTTTTATTTTATCAAGAAATTATACCAGATTTGAGGGGTGAAATCAAGTGAAGAAGGCGTACGCGCGAGGAGTTCGGGGTGCCATTTCTCCAAAGGTACGGTGTAATCTTTTGTTCATCTTTTTTGCAGGTTCAATCGAACAAAAAATTTAATTTTAATGTAGCTTCGCAAAAACAATACCCTGAGCTCCTTAATCAAAGTTTGCAAATTTCGTCACAACACCGTATTTTTCAAAGGGCCATAAACCCCACAACAAGTCCTAACCCTCTCAACATGGAGTTCATCATATTCGCAGCCGTTTTTGTTGGCGTGGTCATTCTCATATCCATTCGCCAAATCAATCAGTATCAGCGCGGTGTCATGTTTACCCTCGGAAAATACACCGGCATGAAGCACCCAGGATGGCGTTTAGTGATCCCGATTTTCCAGTCCATGACCAAAGTAGACATCCGTGTAAAGGCGGTCGACGTCCCGAATCAGGAAGCGATCACCAAAGACAACGTCTCAGTCATGATCAATGCGGTGATCTATTACAAGGTCTCAGACTCGTCCAAGGCGGTTCTTGAGGTTGAAAACTTCTACTACGCCACCAGTCAGCTAGCGCAGACCACGATGAGAAACGCTGTAGGAGCCGTAACGCTCGATCACCTACTTCAAAATCGAGAAGAGGTTTCCGGAAACATAAGAAAAGTTATCGATGCCGCCACCGATCCATGGGGAATCAAAGTTCAAAATGTGGAACTAAAAGATGTGGTGCTCCCCGAAGACATGAAACGCACCATGTCCAAGGAAGCCGAAGCAGAAAGAGAACGAAGAGCAGTGATCATCAAAGCTGAGGGAGAAGTGACCGCTGCAGATAACCTGAAAATAGCGGCTGCCACTCTGAACGAAAGCAAGGGAGCCCTACATTTAAGAACTCTTCAATCGGTCAACGACATCTCCTCCGATCAGTCCAATACCACCATTTGGATGTTGCCGATCGAGGTGCTTGAGGCCATGGAAGGTTTGACCAAAAAAATAAAATGACCCAACGTTACGGCGTTATCGCGCACCCTGTAGAACACTCGCTCTCTCCCGCGATGCACAACGCAGCATTTGAGGCGCTAGGAATCGATGCAACATTTGAGAAATTTGATGTTGCGCCGGAAGAGTTGGGCGCCTTCATGAGTGAGCATGCCGATTTAGAAGGGCTGGCCGTTTCGCTGCCACACAAGGAGGGAATGAAACAGTATTTAGACGGAATGGACGACGTTTCGCAGGCCATTGGCGCCGTAAATACGGTGTATAAAAAAGAAGGAAGACGATGGGGCGCCAACACCGATGCCGGTGGATTTCTGGAAGCGCTCAGAGAGGTCATGCCGGACTTAAAAGAAAAGCGTGTGATGGTCATCGGGGCGGGAGGAGCAGCACGAGCCATCATCGTGGCGCTTAGGCCGCTCGTGAATTCCGTGACACTCATCAATCGCACCGTCGACAAAGGCGTGGCCCTCGCCAAAGAGCTGGGCTGTCGCTACGGCGGCAAGATCGAAGACATGACCACCGAAACGCCCGACCTCATCGTGAATGCCACGTCCGTAGGACTGGAGGAACAAGAGGAACCGGACCTCGTTCCCGAAGATTTCATCGACTCCGACATGGTGGTCTTTGACATCGTCTACCGCCGCGACAAAGCCACCAAACTGATCAGTCACGCCACCGAGCGCGGCGCCACCACCATCGATGGTCGCGCCATGCTCCTTCATCAAGGAATGCTCCAGTTCAAACTTTGGACCGGCCAGGACGCACCCAGGGAAGTCATGGAAAAAGCGCTCGCCTGATTCGTCTTATTGACCGTCCAAAAACTTCGCGCCTGAATCCACTTTAGCCTTCTCTTTTTGCTGTACTTTTTCGGCAACTTCTTCTGGGGTGTCCCACGACTCATCCTGTCCATACTTCACCACACTGCTCAAGAAATCGACTCCATACAGTTTATAAATCCAACCGTACAAAAATCCCAACAATCCACTAAACAACCCGATCGAAACCCAAATCGTCGGCAACCCAATGAACAATAAAATGATCGGCTGCCCCGAACTCACCGTATAAAAGAGAAAATACACGCCCGCACTCACCAACACCGAAAGCGCTGTGCTGTACACGCCGAGTAGCGCATAACGATAGTCCGCAAT
>CAZEDN010000056.1:0-6479 GCA_964510905.1 uncultured Candidatus Peribacteria bacterium | reverse complement strand
GACCGGCATAAGTAATGGGAATGCGTCGTTGCCCTTCGGTAATGAGAACCACCACCACGATGAAGAATAAGGTGATCAAAAGGGTGGCAACAAATGGGATGAGTTTTTGAATGTCTTGTTCCGCGAGGGCGAGAGTGGAGGCGAGCATCGATGGAATTCCGGCCATGATTCCTGAGAAAATCAGGAGGGAAATACCGTTTCCAATGCCCTTTTCACTGATGAGTTCACCCAACCACATCAAGACGATTGTTCCGGCCGATACGGTGAGCATGATCGGAAGAACCACGGTGGGATCGGAGATGTTTTCGATGATCGGTACGGGCGCGGATGCGTTGATTAGGCTGATCATTCCGTAGGATTGCAGAAAAGCGAGCGGGAAGGTGAGCCAACGCGTGTATTTATTGATTTTGCGTCGGCCTTCTTCTCCTTCTTTAGATATGGCCTCGAGTCTTGGGGAAACTACGGTCATGAGTTGCATGATGATCGAGGCGTTGATGTATGGGGATAGTCCCATCAATACGATCGAAAAGTTTTCGGCACTTCCCCCTGTGAGGAGACTGAATGCACCGAGGAGTTTATTTCGATCAAACACAACTTTCAGTGCTTCCAAATCCACTCCGGGGATGGTGATGTGCGTCATTAGACGAAAAAGCACCAGGATGCTGATGGTGAACAGAATTTTTTTACGAAGATCTTTGGATTGCCAGATTTGAAGGAGGTATTTGAGCACTGTTTTGGAGGTTAGTCAGTGGTTTTTGGAGTTTCCTCGACCTTTTTCTTCGGCGCTTTTTTAACAGGTTCTTCAGCTTTTGGGGTATCGATCTTCCCTTTGGCCTTGGTGATTTTTTCTTCTGCACTCTTGGTCACTTTGTCCGCTTTGACGGTCAATGCGATCTTGAGTTCGCCATTCCCGAGGATTTTGACCGGTTTTTTGTTGGTGCGGAGGACTCGTTTTTTGAGAAGCGCCTTGAGATCGACAGTATCACCGTCTTTAAACGTTTCGTTCAACGTGCCCACGTTCACTATGGAATACTCTACTCGGGTTGGATTTCTAAATCCACCAAGTTTGGGCATACGCATGTAGAGAGGAGTTTGTCCTCCTTCGAATCCGGGGCGTCGGCGTCCTCCTGCTCGAGCGGTTTGCCCTTTCATGCCGCGCCCACAGTAGGTGCCCTTGGAGGCGTTCCCACGTCCGCGGCGTATTTTTTTCGCTCGGCTTCCTTTGACGGGCTTGAGTTCGTTGAGTTTCATGATGGTTTAAGTTGGGAATTATTTTTTAGGGGCCTCCTTTTTTGGACCTTCTTTTTTGTCGGCTGGAGATTTTTTATTGGGTGCTTCTGCTTTTTTGGGAGTCTCTACTTTCTTTTTAACTTCTTCCTTCTTAGGAGTTTCTTCTTTTTGAGGGGTCTCTTCTTTTGGTTCTTCCGCTTTTGGTGCGAGTTTTTTGCTTTTTCGTTTTCGGAGAGAGCGCAATGCTTCGATCGTTGCCTTACTGTTGTTCAATTTGTTGGGAGATCCAATGGTTTTGCTCAGGATATTCTTAATGCCACTCAATTCGATGATTCGGCGCGTGGCGCCTCCTGCGATGATTCCCGTACCGGGTCCTGCAGGAATCAATAATACTTTCGAGGCTTTGAATTTGTATTGAATGCGATGAGGAATAGTGTCTTCATAAATCGGCACTTCAAACAGTTCTTTTTTTGCTTTGGTCACCGCTTTTTTAATGGCACCAACCACTTCGTTGGACTTTCCAACTCCAACTCCAACTTTCCCTTTTCGGTTTCCAATCGCTACCGTTGCGCGGAAGCGAAGACGTCGACCTCCTTTCACCACACGCGTCACGCGATCCAGCTGAATTACCTCTTCGTCGAACTCTTTAGGTTCTTGCTTTCGGGGTCCACGACGATTGTTTCTTTGAGGTTTTGGCATAGTAGTTATAGTTATTTTTGGCCTCTTGGCCAATCCCGATTGGGATTTATTTTTAGGTTGTTATTGGCTTTGTGCTAGCGGTGAGACTCGCTGCGCTCGTCTCTGTTAGAATTTAAGGCCACCTTCGCGGGCACCTTCGGCGATCGCTTTGACGCGGCCATGATATTTGTAGCCATTGCGATCGAATACGCAGGTTTTGACTTTAAGTTCGGTTGCTTTCTTCGCGATGTCAGTGCCAACCGCTTTGGCTTTTTCAAGCTTCGTCCCTTTTTTTGCTTTTAGATCAGAGACAGTGACCAGCGTTTTTCCACTTTCGTCATCGATGAGATGAGCGTAGGTGGCTTTTAAGCTACGGAATATAACCAGTCGTGGGCGCTTTGCCGTGCCACTCAATTTGGCGCGGATTTTAGCGTGTCGTCGTTTCCTGAGAGTGTCTTTGGACTTCATTGCTTAAGGGTTATTCAGTTTTAGCGGCTGTTTTACCAGCTTTGCGGTGGATGATTTCGTCTTCGTACTTGATGCCTTTTCCTTTGTACGGTTCCGGTTTTCGGAAGGCGCGGATTTCGGCGGCGGTTTGGCCGACGAGTTGTTTATCGATTCCGGAGATGATCAGAATGTTCTTTTTTTCTTCGTCAGTGGCGAATTCGATGCCTTCTGGGGCTTGGTATTCGATGGGATGGGAGTATCCCAGGCTGAAGGTTAGCTTTTTCCCTTGAATTTGGAAGCGGTATCCCACTCCATTGACCTCGAGTCGTTTGGAGAATCCTTCAGAAACACCTTGGACCATGTTTTGGATGAGACTTCGGGTGAGTCCGTGCAGGCTTTTGTGTTCACGTTCGTCGCTTGGACGTTGGACTTGAACGGTGTCGTCGTTTACGGTGACCTCCATTTCAGGGTGATGGGAAAGGGTGAGCTCTCCTTTAGATCCCTTGACGGTCAGGGTCCCGTTTTCGTACGTGATGGTGACTCCACTAGGGATTGCGATCGGTTTTTTGCCAACTCGTGACATGATGAATAAAGTTTAGATAACGTTAAGAAATTTCACAGAGTATTTCGCCGCCCACTTTGTTCTTTTTGGCGTCTTTACTGGAGAGAATACCTTTGGGAGTGGAAAGAATGGCGAGACCCAATCCATCCAGCACCTTAGGAATCTTTGTGGAGTTCACATAGATGCGTTGTCCGGGCTTAGAAATGCGTTTGATGGCTAGCGGATAAGGACGGTCTTTCAGTACGACGTGAATCTCTTGGAATTTTCCAGAAGTTTCGATGTTCACTTCATTGATGTAGCCGTTTTGAGCCATCACTTGAAGGATTGCGTACTTGATTTTGGAGTAAGGCATGCGTGTGTCGGCAAGGCCGGCACGGTCGGCATTTCTTAATCGAGTGAGCATGTCAGCGATGGGATCGGTATTCATAGTTGATTGGTAGGTGGTATTGAGGGCCTCTCGGCCAATCCCGATTGGGATATAAGTATTAGGTTTATTATTGACTTTAGTGCCAGCGGTGAGACTCGCTATGCTCGTCTCTGTTACCAGGATGACTTGCGAACGCCCATGATCATTCCTTCACTGGCGAGCCTTCGGAAGCAAATGCGGCAGATGCCGAAGCGGCGCATGTAGGCGCGGATTTTTCCGCAGTTGGCGCAACGGTGATAAGTTCGTGTCGGGAATTTCGGCTTTTTACCAGCTTTGATAGCTCTTTTATGAGCTTTTTGCTTGCGGGCGCATTTGACGACGAGAGCGGTGCGGGCCATAGGTGAGTATTTAGTAGGTAGAAATTAGTATTGAGTATTTATTCAGCGGGAGTTTCTGTTTCCTCGGTCTCTTCAGTCTCGGCCTCCTCAGCAGGGGCTTCGCTGGATTCTTCTGCGATCGGCTCTTCGACTGGCTCTTCAGCAGGTTCTTCGGGGGCTTCGGCTTTAGGTTCTGGGATCTCCTCAGGAAGGCTAGGGTCTCTCACTTCATCTTTGAAGGGGAATCCAAGTGTTTTGAGGAGTTTGTATCCTTCATAATCGTTTTTTGCACTGGTACAGATGGTCATTTGAACGCCGTGATTTCGGCTCACATTGTCGGGGTTCACTTCAGGAAATACGGTCACTTCTTTCACTCCCAACGAATAGTTCCCTTTTCCATCAAACCCTTTGACCGAGATTCCGCGGAAGTCACGGATACGGGGAAGAATCACACCCACGAGACGTGTGAGGAAGTCGTTCATGCGTTTTCCTCGAAGCGTGGTGGTGATACCAACAGGATCACCGATGCGGAGTTTGAAGTTGGAGATGGCCATTCGGGCTTTCGTCACGACCGGTTTTTGACCGCTCAATGCGCCAATATTGTCTACGATGGTGTCGAAATTCTTATCTCCACCGCGAACGTAGCTTCCGATACCGACATTCACGTTCACTTTGGTGACACGCGGGACTGCCATGGTATTCTTGAGACCCAAGTCATTCTTGAGTTGTGGAACCGCATTTTGATAGAGATCTTTCATCGAGGTTTAGTTATTTTTTCTGGGATGATGATACGAGGGCTTGATCGAGTGATTGACTGCATTTCTTACATACGCGTTGTTTTTTGCCATTTTCGAGCTTCGTGTAGCCGACACGAGTGGTTTTGTTGCAACTAGGACAGATTACTTTGAGGTTGGACGCGTGAATGGGTGCTTCGTATTGGATGATTTCTCCTGGGCGCGTGGTGGTTTTTTTGATGTGTTTTTTTTGCATGTTTACTTTTTCTACGACCACTTTCTTGGTCTTTTTGAAGGTGCGCATGACTTTGCCGGTGGACGTTTTGTCCTTTCCAGCAGTCACAACCACTTTGTCACCAGTTTTGATCTTCATGATTTATATAACGTCAGGAGCTAAAGAGATGATTTTTTGGAATCCTTTGTCGCGGAGTTCGCGGGCAACGGGGCCGAATACACGAGTTCCTTTGGGAACACGGTCTTTATTGATGATCACAACGGCGTTGTCATCGAATCGAACGTAGGATCCATCTTTTCGTCCCATTTCTTTTCGTTGACGCACGACGACGGCGCGTTCGACAGCTTTCTTTTTCACGATGCCGTTGGGGGCCGCTTCTTTGACCGTGACAACGATCACATCACCTATGCGTGCGTAGCGACGCTTGGAGCCACCGAGGACCTTGATACACATGACCTCTTTGGCACCGGTGTTGTCTGCGACTTTGAGACGGCTTTGCGCTTGAATCATAGTGAGAAATTATTGTTCTTTAGGAATTTCTTCTTTGGGAGTTTCTTTCTGGGGAGCGACTGGCGCTTCGGCTTTTGCTGTTGCTTTTTTAACGGCTCTAGGTTCTACGGTGGTCCATCGTTTCATTTTAGAGAGAGGACGTGTTTCGTAGATGGTCACTTTGTCGCCTTCTTGATGCTTGTTTTCGGGATCGTGAGCGTGAAATTTGGTGGAAACACGGTAGCGCTTTTTGTACTTCGAATGCGTGCGGTAGGTGTCGACCTGAACCACGATGGTCTTATCATTTTTACTGCTGACGACGGTTCCCGTTTTGGTGCGCATGATTTATAGGTTATTTGGTGGGTTTCTCTTGAGGTTTTTCTTTCTTGAGTCGATTGATTTGAGTCAGGATTTGGGCCACGTAACGTTTGTTGTGGGCGATGAGGTGTGATTTCTTGTCTTGGCTCATTCGGACCGAAAGTTTGGCGTTGAGCCAGTCGCGGCGAGCCTTCTCCAGTTCTGCCGAGAGGTCTTTCAATTCCATTTTTTGAATGTCTGCGAAGGTTCTCATGATTACTTGATTTCTTGGGTGATAAAGTTGGTTTTCACAGGGAGTTTGTGGCTGGCGAGGCGCATGGCTTCGCGAGCGACCGCTTCGTCTACACCATCGAGTTCAAAGATGATGGTGCCCGGCTTGACCATAGAAACATAGTGGTCAACCGCTCCTTTTCCGCTTCCCATGGGAACTTCGGCTCCCTTTCTCGTGACTGGGGTGTGAGGGAAGATGCGAATCCAGATTTTTCCTCCACGCTTGATGTAACGAGTCATGGCACGGCGTGCGGCTTCGATTTGGCGGGAAGTGACTTCGCTGGAGGAGCTTGCCTTGAGTGCGTAGGCCCCAAAGTTGATGCGGTCTCCACGTCCGGCAGTGCCAGCGAACGATCCTCGTCGTCGGAAGCTCTTTCGGTGCTTTAATTTCTTAGGAAGTAACATGATTAATCAGTAGTTATTAGGCGGCAGTGTTTAGTTCATCTTTATTGGCATCGATCTTGCTTGTTTCAGCAACCATTTCGGAAACTTTTGTGAACACATCGCCTTTGTAGATCCATACTTTCACGCCGATTGTGCCGTAGGTGGTCCATGAAGGATAGAATCCGTAGTCGATGTTGGCGCGGAAGGTGTGGAGAGGAATTTTCCCCTCGGTGAACGTCTCTCCTCGAGCGATTTCAACGCCGTTGAGGCGGCCTTTGATTCCAACCTTGATTCCTTTGGCGCCGGCCTCCATGGCACGTTGAACGGCACTTTTGATGGCCCGGCGGTACGCCACACTCCGCGTGACCTGGTGCGCGATGTTCTCAGC
>CAZEDN010000055.1:0-6541 GCA_964510905.1 uncultured Candidatus Peribacteria bacterium | reverse complement strand
TTTGAGCGAAGACCACACCTTTAGCATCCCCGAACTTCTTCTTGAGTTCATCGAGGATGGCTACCTTCTGGTCTTTCGTAATGGCCATTTTAAGAGGGATAAAAAATACTCGCGGCCTAAGACGCGAGACATAACGAGCCCACAAGGGGCAAAGTCGGTATGTGCGCCTCGGCAGGTCTTATCCGGGCGAACCCGTTGCCTACGGTCTTAAGCAAGCGCTATTCTAGAGGGACTCGAGGGAAAGTCAAGGAAATTTTAATGCGTTGTCAATTTTCGCGCAATATTTCGCGGTAGCAAAGGCCCTCTTGCTCACTTGACATAAACCTGTTAAAGTGAGCACACACTCACCAAATAACCCCTCTCAAAAATGACCCAAAAATTAAGCGATTCTGAACTCTACCAATTGTGCAAAATGTATGGCCAAAGCGCGCGCGAATGGATGCGAAAGTTTGCGGGATTGTTGCCTGAGGTATACCGCCGACGTTTATATAAAAGGCGTGGATACGCCTCGATTCATGAGTTTGCTGCAAAATTGGCAGGGATGAGTGAGCGGAATGTAGACCGTATTTTAAGGTTGTCGAAGAAGTTGGAAGATAAGCCGACGTTAAAAGAACAGTTCGAAAGCGGATCCGCAAGTTATAGCAAGATTGAGACAGTTGCTTATGTGGCGACCGCGGAAGATGAGGGGAAATGGGCAAAGAGAGTTGAAGAAATGCCACGATTAGCACTAGAGGAATGCGTACGAAATAACAGAGAAGAAGTTACCCCCGGGGGTAACTCTGAACCTGAAAAATGGAACCGCTTGTCGTTTCCGGTGAGTCCTGAGGTCGAGTTTAAGTTGAGACAGTTGAAGCAAAAGTTAGAAAAAGAGCAAGGTGAGGCCAAAAGTTTTAATGAAGTTTTAGAAGAATTATTTAAAAATGGCCCAACTCAAGAGAAAAAGAAAACCACCATTCAAATTTGTCCGGATTGCATCCAAAAACGAGCGAAAAAGGCGGGCAAAAACAGAAAAACAAAACGCTACCGCCCCCGAGAGATCGACCACCTCGTCTACTTACGCCAAAAGCATAAATGCGCAGAACCGGACTGCAACCATCCCGCAGAAATAATCCACCACAAGCGACCCTGGGCGTTCAGTAAATCTCATGATCCCGATAGTCTGGTGGCTCTGTGCAAAAAACACGAACAACTCACGCACGCAGATCAATCCGAACATGACTGGGAAATGCGCGTAATCAATCAAAAAGTGGCCGAACATCGAAATGGACCGTGAACCAAACCGTTCCACGCGTGACATCCCCAACTAGTGTGCTAAAATGCGCTCGCTTAACTCTAAATTGAGCACCAAAATGCCAACGATTGAAAGGGTCCGACGATTTATCATCGAGACCGAAAAAACAGGGAAAAAACCGCTGATCGTGATTCTAGGGCCAACCGCCTCAGGAAAAACCGCCTTCAGCCTCAAAATGGCCATGGAAGTGGATGGCGAAATCCTTTCTTCGGATTCACGCCAAATTTATCGTGAAATGGACATTGGAACCGACAAAATTTCGGCCGCGATTCGCGATAAAATTCCGCACTACATGATCGACATTCGCGACCCGGATCAGTCATACAGTCTGGCCGACTTTCAGCGCGAGGCAATGCGCATCATCGATGATATGCACCGCCGCGGAAAGGTGCCTCTTCTGGTTGGTGGAACAGGTTTATACATCAGTTCTATCGTTCAGAATTATCAACTTCCAGACGCTCCTCCCGACACAAAAATCCGCGAAGAATTGGAAGCCGAACTCGAAAAAGAAGGAGCCGAAGTATTGCACGCAATGCTCAACGAACTGGACCCTCTTGCCGCCAGCAAAATTCATCCCAACAATCACCGATATTTGATCCGCGCACTAGAAATCAATCTCTCCACCCAAAAACCGGTCGACGAACAAAAAAAGACGAAAGAATGTCCTTACGAAGTGTTCCAAATCGGAATCGACTGGCCCAACGAAGTGCTCTACGATCGCATCAATCGACGGGTAGGTGAACAGGTTGAAGAAGGCCTTATAGAAGAAACCCAAAAACTGTACAACCGCTACGATAAAAAACTTCCGTCCATGACCGGACTCGGCTACAAACAGATGATTCAATATCTCGACGGTGACATTTCACTGGAAGAGGCCATGGAGCTCATCAGAAAAGAAACCCGCGAATATTCACGCCGACAGAGAACATGGTTCAAACGTGACAGCTCCATATATTGGGTGCAAGGGGAAGAGCTCGCCAAAGAAATCACCAAACCCACAAATGATTAAATCGTTCGAAGAACTGGTAAAAATTGCGCAAAAATTGCGTGGACCGGACGGCTGTCCGTGGGACAAGTCGCGTAGCATTTCAGATTGGAAGGAGGATCTTTTGGAGGAAGCAGAAGAGATTGCTGAGGCAATGGATAATAACGATGATGAAAACTTGTGCGAGGAGCTGGGCGATCTGCTTTTTAATATAATAATGGTGGGCGTGATCGCGGAGGAGGAAGGAAAATTCACGCTAAAACAAGTGTTTGAGGATATTGCCACAAAAATCGTAGGAAGGCACACGTGGGTGTTCGGAGGGGATGAAGCAAAGACGCCTGAAGAGGCACTCGCGATTTGGGCCAAGAACAAAGCCAAAGAAGATAAGAAAAAAGGTAAAAAATGAACTCAATTCTAGAAAAAAAATGGGTGATTGAAGCGGGGGATCTAACAGAACTCCAAAAGCGCAATTTGGACGATGATGGCGTCACTTTTCACGACCCATTTGCGTTCCCGGACATGGAGAAAGCGGTGGCGCGAATTCAGGACGCTATAAAGGGGGATGAGCGAATTTTGATTTTTGGGGATTATGATGCCGATGGTGTCAGCGGGACAGCTATTTTGGTGCACGCGCTTCGCGAATTGGACGCGAGTGTGTCGTATAGATTGCCCACACGGCAAGAAGGATACGGCCTAAATATGGGATGGATTGAGGAGTTCAAAAAGGTTGGCGCCAATCTGTTAATAACGGTGGATTGTGGGATCTCGAGCGCAAAAGAAATCGCTGCTGCGCAAAAAGCAGGAATCGACGTGATTCTCACCGATCACCACGCAATACCGAAAAAGCGACCACAGGCGTTTGCCCTGCTGCACCCGGAGGAGGGTTATCCATTTCCACATTTGGCCGGGGCCGGGGTGGCGTTCAAGTTGGCGGTGGCATTGATGGGGGATGAGTGGATTGAAAAGTTGGTGGATTTGGCCAGCTTAGGAACAGTGGCCGACTGCGTTCCGCTAATTGGGGAAAATCGCTGGATAACAAAACATGGCATCGAACAGATGAGAAAAACGGAATGGGAGGGCCTCAAAACACTCCTAAAAACGGCAGGAGTTAAAGAAATCAACGGACACAACAGCGACATAATAGGGTTTCGATTGGGTCCACGTATCAATGCAGCAGGACGTCTCGAAACTCCCTATTTTGCACTACAAATGTTGCTCAATGAAAACGGAAGCGCCCTAAGTCTCGCCGAAAAATTGGAAAGCATGAATAACGATCGAAAAGTAATCCTAGAAAAGGCACTTGAAACCGCCGAAAACCGAATCAAAAAAGACGACCTTTTCAAAAAACCTGCCCTCATATTATGGGACACGGAGTGGGGAGCTGGAATCGTGGGCCTCATCGCCTCGCGCATATCCGAAAAATACCACCGACCCACAATTATTATGGAGAACCGCGGAGAAGATTTGATCGGTTCTTGCCGCGCGCCCGACACGTTCAATATGGTCAAAGCGCTTCAATCCATGCCGGACCACTTCGAATCATTTGGAGGACATTCCGGAGCCGCGGGATTCACGCTTCCAACCAAAAATTTGACCCGTTTTCTCGAAGAAATGGAAGAATACACCACCAATAACATCTCCGAGAAAGACCTTCAACCAACACTAACAATTGACTACGAAGTCACCCTTCCGGAAATCACTTTTGACCTCGCCAATCAACTTGCATCCCTCGAGCCATACGGCGAAAAAAACCCAAGACCATGCTTCGTCGTCAAAAACATCGAACCCCTCGACCTCCAAACTGTCGGACAAGAACATCGTCACCTAAAATTCACAGTCCAAGGCCCCAAACACATACTCCCCGCCATCGCATTTCGATTTGGTCCCTATTATAAGGACATCCAAAAAGCTTTCTACGACAAAAAACCAATTGACGTCGCATTCGAACTTGAGAAAAACGTCTGGAACGGAAAAGAACGTCTTCAACTTCGCGTGGTTGACTTAAGGTTGACAAAATAGTGACCGAGGTGCATAATTCCGCCTAATGTTTTCAAGGTGAGCATTGACATAAACCAAAAAATGTTCTAAAATTGTAAGATTACATCTACATTATGCTTTCAGTCGAAGACCAAATCATCAAACAAATCCAGAAGAGCTCCAACGTTCTGGTCCTACCGTCTGCTCCTGCCGATGGGGACTCCCTGGGCTGTGCGCTCTCCTTATATTTGGCTCTTTCTAAGCTAGGAAAGAAAGCAACGGTGATCTCTGCAGAGCCTGTTCCTAGGGACCTCAAATTTCTTCCAATGATCGAAAAAGTGGGAGAGGAGTTCAAAGCGAGCAACGACTTCATGATTACAGTTCACGCACATGTAAAGGATGTTCAACATAAAGTCACTCCAGGAAAGGTAAACATCGTCCTAACACCAGAAGAAAATGCGGCCATTTCACAATCCGATGTTACATTTCATGATGGATTGGAAGATTACGACCTCATAATTACTGTGGATACCGCAGAAATGCATCAACTTGGGAAATTTTACGAAAACCACCCCGACATTTTCTACAAAATACCGGTCATCAACATCGACCACCACGCCAGCAATGCCGAATTTGGGAACATAAACCACGTCGACATCACCGCAAGTGCTGCAACCGAAATTCTCACACCATTAATTCAAAAACTAGAGGAAGTAACAGGAGAAAAATTGATCGATGAAGACATCGCAACATTACTTCTCGCCGGAATCATTACCGACACCGGAAGCTTCCAACACTCAAACACCACCCCAAAATCATTCGCCGTAGCCGCAGAACTTCTCGACATGGGCGCTCGTCAGCAAGAGATCATAAAACACGTGTACAAAACCAAGAGCCTCACAACGCTCAAGCTATGGGGTCGAGTACTTTCCAAGATCAAATACGAAAAGGAATACCATTTAGTATGGTCCACAATTTCTCAGAAAGATTTGGCAGACATCGGAGCAGAAATGGAAGAGTCAGGCGCAATAATCGATGAACTTCTCAACAACGCTCCCGGCGCCGAAATCGTCGCACTATTAAAGGAAAAGCAACCCGGATTGCTCTCAGGCAGCCTGCGAAGCACAACCCCTCATGTGGACGCCAGCAAAATGGCCTCACTTTTCGGAGGGGGCGGACACAAGCAAGCAGCAGGTTTTCGCATTAAGGACGTCGACTTCGAAGAAGGCGTAAAAACCGTAATAGACTCAATCCGATCCGAACAAGGAAAACGCCACAAAATCATGCCCGAGGAATCCGAGACACTCGAGATCCATGATCACGGGGAGCCTGAAAAAACTGATAAATAAATTCAGTATTCTTATCTCAAAGAAAGCATGACAAGTAGAACAGACAAACCTGTAAATCCAGAGTTTGATCTAGAAACCTATCAAACAAGGCTTAATGATTTATACGAGCAATGGCTGATAGCAGTCGGGCAAACCGTAGAACCTCGCGATGAGGATAGAGCAAAAAAGACTGAAGCAGAGTTTGTTAACGCTATGGTAGATGCATTGATCGAAAGCGGAAACCATAAATTAGTTCTAAGGGACAGTTATACAAAAGCTGTAATGAACGGAGAAAAGATTCGAATACCAGGGCCTCCACTAAGTAGAGAGAGTCATTTAGTAAGTTTTAGTATGCTGAGAAGAGATCATCACATGAGAATGGTTGCGGCTGAACTAGCTCGCCGCTTGCGGGAGAGTCAACCAAGCACTACAGAAAGAACCGCCCAGGAATTGGTCGAAGTAAGCAGAGGCGTTGAGCAGCGCAGGGAAGGAACAGATGCCTAACCCGCAACCTCCTCCAAAATCTCCTCCGGAATGTCGAAATTACTCGAGACATTTGTAACATCCTCGTCCTCTTCGAGCGTGTCCATGACCCTCAGGATTTTTTTCGCCGTGGATGCATCCTCGACCTTCACCGTATCCTTCGCGATGAACGAAATCTCAGCACTTTCCACCTTCATCTCTGCTTCTTCCAACGCTTTCTTCACATTTCCCAATTCTCCATAAGCCGTGTAAACCTCCATCGTCGTCCCCTCCGCACTCATGTCATCAGCGCCCGACTCAATTACAGCCATTTCAACCTCTTCTTCATCCATCCCTTCCGTGTTCAAAATGATCAGACCCTTTTTCTCAAACATCCACGCAACACAACCCGTTTCTCCTAAATTTCCGCGATGTTTAGTGAAAGCGTTCCGTACATTCGCCAAAGTTCGATTCTTGTTATCCGTGATCGCTTGTACA
>CAZEDN010000054.1:0-6557 GCA_964510905.1 uncultured Candidatus Peribacteria bacterium | reverse complement strand
ATAGAAAATCTAAATATATTATAAATCAAAATTATGATAAAAATCAAGAGAACTTTCCCCAGGTTATCACTCTATGCTAAGATTCGCAGCACATTAAGCAGATGAATTTTCGGGGTGTGGCGCAGTTGGTAGCGCGTACGGCTGGGGGCCGTGAGGTCGCCGGTTCGAGCCCGGCCACTCCGACCATTAAGCTTGTGATACAATACCTCCCGATATGACCTGGATCCTCCCACTATTTCTCTTCATTATAGGTTTTGCAGCCCTCATCAAGGGCGCCGATTATCTCGTGGACGGCTCCGCATCCATCGCTCGTAAGCTTGGCATATCATCTTTGGTGATTGGGCTAACCATCGTGGCCTTTGGAACTTCAGCCCCTGAATTGGTGGTAAACGTCATCGCCGGAGCAAAAGGAAATACAGATCTGGCGATAGGTAATGTCCTTGGTTCCAACATCTCAAACACTCTCCTCATCCTAGGAGTAGCCGCCCTAATTTACCCCGTTCTCGTAAAAGAAAGCACCATTTGGAAAGAGATTCCCTTCTCCTTTCTAGCGGTAATCGTACTATTTTTGATGGCCAACGACGCCCTATTCGACGGGTACAACGGATCCCAAATATCTCGTGCCGACGGATTGGTGATGCTCAGCTTGTTCACGGTTTTTGTGGTGTATTTGTTTGGGATGGCGAAAAAAGGAATCCTCGATCCAGGGTTGGATCATGAACACATCGAAACCGAAACTTCTTGGGTTTCCTTGAGTAAAATCGTTCTCGGAATCGTCGGGCTTACCCTCGGTGGAAAATGGATAGTGGACGGAGCGATCTATTTTGGGGCAAGTTGGGGATTTAGTGAAGCATTCATGGGACTCACTTTCCTTGCGATAGGAACTTCACTTCCAGAGTTGGCCACCGCCATCGCTGCTGCCCGCAAAAAACACCCCGACATCATCATCGGAAACGTCATCGGATCCAACATATTCAATATTTTGCTCGTTCTAGCGGTCACTTCCACCATCACGCCACTCAAGTTTTCCATCAATCTGAACCACGACATCACCATCGTGATCGCCACCACTTTCCTTCTGTTCATCTTCCTCATGCAAGGGAAAGAGGACCACAAGAACAAACTCCTCCGATGGCAGGGCGTTATCTTTGTGACTCTGTACGTGGTATATCTAGGCTATTTGGTGTATCGAGGCTAAATCCCCATATCGATCTGCTCCGAATCTTCATCTTTTTTCACCTTCTTCTTTTTAGGCGCCTTTTCCTCTTCACCCTCCTCCTCAAACATCACCAATTTCCCTTTAGCATCCTCATTGTACGGATCCAATTCCAAGACGCGCTTCAATGTCCGAACGATCTCGTCCACCTTCGAAAACTTCTCATAATAGTCCACCAAAACCCATAAATAATCCAAATCACGCGGTTCCAAACGAGACGCCTCTTCAAACGCCGAAAGCGCCTTTTCCATCTCTCCCAACTCATTGTAAACATGCGCTAAACTCACAAATCGCGCGGCCCGCTTGCTGTCCAATTCGATGGCTCGCTCATACAGTTTCGCCGCTTCCTCAAGCCTCTTTTGTTGATACAAAACCAGAGCTAAATTGCTCAAATACATCGGGGATTCCTTGAGGTCGATCAGTTTTTGGAAGAAAAACTCTGCACGCGGTAAGTTTTCTTGATGGAGATACAAAAGCCCCAACTTCGAATTCGCATCCAAATGATCATTATCAAACGATAGCACCTGTAACAAAAATTTCTCTGCCAGGCCATAGTCCCCCTTCGCAAAATGAACATCCGCCTGCTTAAAGGCCCGTTTTGCTTTCCGGATGCGTTCGGTCTGTTCTTGACGAGCACGCTGCTCTTTTTGGCGTTTCTTCTGCAACTCGGTCGTTTCATCCGTCTCTTGGACGGCCACCTTGGCTTCCACTTTTTTCCCTTTGGCATCCTTTTTCTTGAGATCCTCTTCAAACTCCACTCCCTTCAAGGTCAATCGATAATGACGGGTAAAAATCCATCCCAACACCACCGTACTCACAATGAATAAAATCCAGTAAAACATGATTTAAAACGTGGTCATTAAATGTTCAAGAACGAGGCGTTGATTGACGTTATGGTCCAGTTCAAATCGAGCCTCACGGAGGTGCTCCACCATAGCAAAAAGTTGCTCAAAAGAATAGGCCACTTGCTTCCCCTCCAATTTTTGCAATGTGAGCCCTCGCACCACATGCGCAAACAACTCCAAGAAAGCGTTCATCGCTTCAGGATCTTTCAACAATTCTTCCACATAAATCAAACGGTCTGCAACCTGGGAGCGCTCCAAAAACCGCGAAATCTTCTGATACATATCCTGATACCAACGAAATCGTTCTGGGTCGCGCAAAAAAATCATCGCTCGTCCCGGCTTCCCCATGGAAAACGCAGCCATCATCTGGGCCGTTGTAGGATCAATTTCTGGACGATCCGTTTTGATGTAATCCTGAATCACCGCATCCGACAACGCATGCAACGAAATCACCCGCGTACGGGAAAGAATCGTGGGTAAAATACGTTCTTTTTGGGTGGTGGTCATCAAAAAAATCACTCCAGGAATGGGCTCTTCCAGTGTCTTCAAAAATGCATTGGCCGCCTCGGGGGTAATGCGCTCCAAATTCTGAATGAGCACGATGCGATAACGACTGGAAGTGGTCGTGGACAGATGAGTCAAAAGCTCCCGCACCTCCTCAATCTTGAGCGACTCCCCCTCGTCACGAAGGATCCACGTATCAATATGTTGCCCATTTTCGATCTGCTTACAGGTTGGGCACTCACGACAGTAGTGATTTTCACACTGCAAGATTTGAGAAAACGTACGCGCAATCGGCATCTTTCCAATCTGACTTGGCCCCGAAAACAGATAGGCGTGACTCAATCGATCCTGTCGCAAATCCTCCTCCAGCTGCTCAAGCTGTTTCACGTGTCCGATCACCGGCCATTTGTATTGAAGTCCCATAGAAATTTAGTGAGTTTTCCAATAATCATCTTGGCGCACCAGAAGTTTTTCAGCCTCTTTTGGGTGCGCCATCAGTGCTTTCACCAAGTGTTCCATACGTACGTTGTTTTGGGAACCTTTTGAGAGGATGACGTCTCCTTTTTGAACCTTATCTTTCAAAAATTCAGCCGCCGCTTTTGACGTATCAAAGGAATGAATTTGGTCATCCACCATGCCAGATTCGCGTGCCGATTCAGCATAAAGTTTAGCATTTTCTCCAACCGTCACCAGCATATTGGCCACCGCAGGAATGTGTTTTCCCACCCGACGATGCTCTTTTTCGGCATATTCACCCAATTCATTGATGGAACCCAGTGCAGCGATATGGCGTCCCGGCATATGATTCAAAACATCCAACGCCGCGATCATGGTTTCCGGAGATGCATTGTACGAACTATCGATGATCGTGCTTCCATGGATTCCGTCGATGCGGTTCATACGGCCAGCTGGCGGCCCAAAGTTCTTCAATGAAGCGTAAAGTTTTTCAAACGAAACACCCATCAAAAACCCGACCGCAAATGCTGGCAACAGCACATAAATTTGGTGCTTCCCCAACAGGTTAGGAAAGTGCAATTCATGCGTAGTGGTTTCATAATTCAGAACAAAGTGAAGACCATCCGCCGCACTCCGCACTTGCGTGGCACGAAGATCCGCTTTGGTCGACGTTCCCGCCGTCACCACATCACATTTTACGTCCTGTGCGAGCTTCATCACGCGAGCATCATCCGCATTCAAAATTCCCCATCCTTCTTTCGGCAACGCCCGAATCAAGTTCGCTTTTTCCTCGAAAATATCGTCCAAATCTTTAAACTGCCCTTCCGCCAAATGCATGGGCTTCACATTCAAAAACACCCCAATTTTAGGAGGCGCATGCTTCACCAAATACGCAATATCTCCAGGTTTGTCCGCGCCCATTTCCAATACCATCGCCTTGCAAAACGGCTCCTCTAACATCACATTTCCCCAAAACGCCTTCAAAATCGAAACCACCCATTTCATCGGAGAAGAATAGCCGGTTTCCTGTCCCAAAACAGCCAACAACGCCCCAAACTCACTGTTGTAACTTTTCTTACTACAACAGGTTTGAGAATGGTCCTTGAGGGCGGTAAAAATCGCATCCTTCGTACTCGTTTTTCCCGCTGAACCGGTCACACCAACAATGGTGGGCTGCACTTTTTTGAGCCGCCAGTGAACCAGCCGCTCCAGAAGGAACAACACGCAACGCTTTCCTATGCTTTTGATTATGCCCATGGTGTAGACTAAAACGTGGACTTGATTATACTTAAAATGATGAAAACGCTCAACATCCACATCAAAGGAAGGGTTCAAGGGGTTTGGTTTCGTGCCAGTGCACAGGAGGAAGCAGAACGCCTGGGCGTAAATGGATGGACATGCAACGAGTCAGATGGTACCGTCACAATCCTCGCTCAAGGGGAAGAAAATGTTCTCACACCATTCATCGATTGGTGTCATAAAGGACCCTCCTCGGCCGACGTCCAACAGGTTAAAATAGACGAAGTGACCGACGCACCAGTATACAAGGGATTCAAGATAACGCACTAAAAATCATGGAAATCGGTGACCGAATCACACGCGCCACAGAGTTGCAAGGGCTCACAGAAGAAACACTAAGGGATAACCCTCACTTAATGATGGCTTATGCCGAATGGCTATCGCCAACGGGAAATACAGCAGAAGAAACCGCACAAAACGTAGCAACAACAATAAAATATTTAAGGGAAGCAGCTCGAGGGCATCTAAAAGTGGCTTAAAAAAAAGAAACAGGTTTGATTTTAAAAAAGCAGGTTGTTACAATCAGCCCCATTTTAAAAAACACATGGCACTACAAATCCCCGAAATACAATTGGACGCAAGGCCTCAAAGAAAATTCCCCACAGACGTTGACCATGAGGCAATGGGAATAGAGGCATCATTGACCGATGAAGTTTACGAAGACCGAACTGAAATCCAGGGAGTCTCAATCGACGGCTTAGGGACAAGAACAAGAGACGACGCCATTTGGATAGAAAGAGAAGGCGACAAATGGATCGTGCACGTCAGCATCGCAGATGTACGAGCCTTAGTGCAACCAGAATCATACGTCGATCGAGAAGCAATGATCCGCCTAAGATCACGTCATTCTGTCAGTAGGACCATCCCCATGATCCCGCCCATTCTATCCAGGGGATGCCTTAGCCTAGACGAAAGAGCAAAACGCCCGACCATGACCATCTCAATCACTTTAGGCCCAGATCTATCCATCCTCGACACCCAAATAAGAGAAACTTATCTCGTCAATCAAAGAGCCTACAGCTACGGGGATCTTGGACGAGCCTTAAGGGAACCCACCGAGTACGATCCCGAAAATTTGCCTGAATATTTGACCTTGGCACAAGCATTGATCGAACAAAGAAGAAGAGAAGGGGCCTTAGTCGTTTGTGACCCGGAGAGAGGGTGGATGAGTAATGAAGAAGGACAATTGAAAAAAATTGACCAAGAACAAGATTTTCCTGGGCAGCTCATCGTTCAAGAATGCATGATCCTCGCTGGACGAGCTCTAGCCGATTTTTTGGTCGAAAATAGAGTTCCCACACTATTTCGAAATCACCACGCCCGACTCGACATACCCGGCCGAGCTGAAATCAGAAGGCGCATAGGAAGCATCTCTAGATTCCCTGAGATGATGGACCGATTGAGAAAAGAAGCTCAACGTTGGTTTCACAATGTTCGCTTCGATGCCGAAGCAAGAGAACATTTCGGTCTAAACCTAGGCGCTTACACCCAAGCGACATCTCCCATTCGTCGTTACCCCGATTTGGTGGTGCAACGTACCGTAGCCGCTTTTATCTTAGAACAGGAACCCCCTTATACCCCTGATGAGCTCGCCCAAATTGCACACTATTTAAACGAGCGTCGAGAACAAGTAGCCACCGAAGCAAGCACTCATTTCAAAAATCAAACCCTCAGCAGAAATAGACAAACACTCATCTCTGGAAACAGAAAAACTTTCGCAGAAATGGACGTAAAAACATTCGCGAGTATCACAAGGATGGCCTGTCGTGAAAATCGTCTCACCGAACCATTAAAACAAGAATGGCTTGAGCGATTAGAGAGCGGAAGACTACGAGAATCAGACCTCTACGCCCTCTTTTTCGAAAGAATCGGTACAAATGCAGACTGGCAAGAAATAGAAGACGCAGCCTTGGCATGGTTGGCCACAGGAAAAGCCACAGCCCTTTTAAATATTGTGGTCCAAAAAAATACAGAATGGGAAACCTATGATGTCCAATTGTTAAGAAGTGGAACAGATGGGAACAGAAAGAGGTGCCTCATAGCACGATCCGTCGTCGTCATTCGAGGAGAGATGCGTGCAGCACCAGAATTGGTTATCGGGGAGACAAAGCACCAATTTCGTCAGAGAGGCGCATTCGCACTCCTCAAAGCGTACCTAGAAGGCACGCTGGTCCCGCTTGATGAAGTAAAAGGCCCTACGGAAGAGGAACTGGAAGAAATGGGATTCAGGCCCCAGC
>CAZEDN010000053.1:0-6576 GCA_964510905.1 uncultured Candidatus Peribacteria bacterium | reverse complement strand
CTAAATACCGTGATCCTGAAGGAGGGGTCGACTGGCTTTATATTCTGGTCAACGTAGTGCCTGAAAAATACTGGGAAAGAAATCCGTTTAAGCCTCTTAAGCCGTGGACACTAAAAAGGGAACAGCAATATTTTGATGACTTTCTTGGTAGATTACCAGAGAATCATTCTTGGTCGCCCACCACTCTCCACAATTACCATCCACCCGATGAAGCAAGGGGCGACGCCTTTTATAAACACCTCAAAATTAAATACCGTGATCCTGAAGGAGGAGTCGACTGGCTTTATATTCTGATCAACGTGGTGCCCGAAAAATACCGGGAGAGAAATCCGTTTATCTACAACGGCCGAGATTTTTGGAAAGAAAGAGACGCCACAGCTTCCGCCTCGCGTGGTGATGTTGGGATTGATAGTTACGGTCGTGGAGTCATTGATGAATCAACCCAAACTGCAGAGGAAGAACGCATTGAACGTGAAGAACTTGAGGCCTACCACGCTCAGCGTCAAAAAATCCGCCACGCCTTAAAATCCTTAGATGAGACAGAAAGAAGGCTTTTGACGAATTATCAAAAGGGAGAAGATGTTGACATGACTCTGTTAAGCCACATCATGCAACGACTGAAACAATTAATTTAATAAAGCGGCCTCTACCAAATCAACGACCGCTGTTTCGTCTTCTGTTTCCCTGAACTCTTCATACATCCCCTCAACAACTAAAGGATGCAATTCATGAGCTTGCAAGAAAAAGAGATGATATTTTACGAACTCTCTAATGCGGGCACAAAAGGGAGCCACCAAGTGATCAAAGGCCGTTTGGTAATCCGTTTTTCCTATAGCCTTAGCAAGATCTAGGACGTGATCTTTTCTAAATCTTTGAACCCATTGGTCTTCATTTTCGAGTGAAATCATGTCAAATATCTGAAGTAGCAGGGGATCGTCCTCTCCAGACTCCGGAGCCAATACGTCAGTAAATTTCGCACGCAACTCACCAACCGCAGAAGAAACAACCAAAGGAATTTGCTGATAAAGCCAGGCGCTTAAATGAGCGAGATGTAAATCATCTTCTTGCGCGAAGGCCTGCTCGTATTGCGATCTAATAACGTCCACCTGTAATCTTTTAAATTCTAAGGTCCCCGATTCTAGCACATCAGAGCAATACTTCAACCTTATTGGGGACATCTCCTACTCCACCACCTTCTTCGTTTCGTAGTTGTAACAAACCTCCTTATCGCCCTTTTCCACCATAATGCAGTCTTCTTTGTCACATTTTTTATCGATCGGCTTATCCCAAACCGCACATTTGCACTTAGGATACTTATTGCAGCCATAGAACACTTTCCCACCCTTACGCGTATGGCGCTCGATCAACTGCCCACCCTTACACTTAGGACATTTTACTCCTGTAAATTTAACGATCGACTGCATCTGTTTACATTTAGGATATCCACTACATCCTAGAAATTCACCATATCGTCCGCGTTTTACCTCCATGGGTTCGCCACATTTTGGACATTTTTTACCACCAAGTTTTTTCTCGAGCTCCTCGAACTCTTTTTCCTCCTCCTCAGTCTCGCCCAACGGCTTCGCATTCTTACATTCCGGATAATCACTACAAGATAAAAATTTCCCGAAACGTCCCAATTTAATAACCATCGGCTTCCCACAATCATCACAAACCTCATCAGTTTTCTCGTTCACCACGTCCTCTTCCTTGATCGTCTCCATCTTCTCCATAATATTGTCATGAAAGGGATCGTAGAAGTTTTCCAGAAACTTCTCTCCATCCTCTTTCCCCTCCGCAATGCGGTCGAGGTCATCCTCCATCTTGGCTGTAAATCCAATGTCCACAATATTCGGGAAATGCTTCACCAAAACATCGGTCACCACGTACGCGGTATCGGTCGGTTTTAGCGTTCCTTCCTCTTTCTCGATATAGCCACGCGCCATCACCGTCGAAATCGTCGGGGCGTAGGTGCTCGGCCGTCCAATCTCTTCCGACTCCAATTTTTTCACCAAGCTGGCCTCCGTATAACGTGGCGGCGGCTGAGTAAAGTGCTGCGCAGGCACGAGCTCTTTCTCGTGAACTTCTTGCTTAACCTTCAGTTCCGGCAATAAATTTTCAACATGATCCTTCTTGGCATCCTCGTCATCCACATCCTCCACGTATACTTTTATAAACCCAGCGAATTTAATACGTTGACCATTTGCGCGGAATAAATAACCTCCTTTTTCCGGTTCGATATCAACCGCTTCACGATCAAAGATCGCTGATTGCATTTGACTCGCCAGCGTTCGCTTCCAAATCAATTCATACAAACGATGCTGATCTTTATCGAGATACTCCTTCATATCATCCGGCGTGAGCGTCACATCAACCGGACGAATTGCCTCATGAGCCTCTTGCGCTCCTTTCTTACTCTTATATGCACGTGGCTTATCCAACGCATACTCTTTCCCATACTCCTCAGAAATCAGCGTTTTCATCGCTGACGTCGCTTGATTCGATAAGCTCACCGAATCGGTACGCATGTACGTGATGAGACCTTGATGATGTTTTCCGATGTTGATTCCTTCATAGAGTTGCTGTGCCACCGCCATCGTCTTCTTCACCGACATGCGCAATTTACGCGCCGCCTCCTGTTGAAGGGTTGAAGTCGTGAAGGGAGGTGCAGGATTTCGCTTCACCTCTTTATGGTCGATATTCATAACGTGGTACTTGGCTTTTTCCAGTTCTTTGAGAATTTTTTTCGACTCTTTTTCATTCTTAATTTCAACTTTTTCTCCATCTTTTTTGTGAAGTTTCGCCTGGAAAGTGATTTTTTTGTCCGAATCGGCGTAAAACTCGCCGGTCAAACTCCAGTACTCTTCCGACTTGAACGCATCCCGTTCTCGTTCACGATCCACTATCAAACGCACCGCCACACTCTGTACACGTCCGGCGGACAGTCCATAACGAATCTTCTTCCATAATAATGGCGACAACTCATAACCCACCAACCGATCCAAAATCCGACGCACTTGCTGTGCCTCGATCAAATCTTTACTCAACTCTTGAGGGTTTTTGATGGCATCCAAAATAGCCGGCTTCGTGATTTCATGAAACACAATGCGTCGAACTTCATGACCTTTTAGCTTCAACGCTTCGTTCAAATGCCAACCTATCGCCTCTCCTTCGCGGTCGCGATCCGTTGCGAGCCAGACCACAGTATCAGCTTTGATTTTGGATTTGAGATCCTTAATCACCTTCTTTTTATCCGGAGGGATAATGTATTGCGGCTTGAATCCCTTCTCTGTGTCAATGCCCATTTTTGACTTAGGCAAATCACGTACATGCCCCATTGACGCCATGACTTTGTAATCTTTCCCAAGAAATTTTTCAATGGTTTTCGATTTCGCAGGGGACTCAACGATGACAAGATTTTTGGCCATAAGGGAGAAAGTTTAAGTGTTCGATTCAAACTTGTAGAGGAATTTGGAGATTTAAGCAAGAAAACGTCCCGCGAAAACGAGAAGGGTTCTGCTTCAAAGCTCTTGGTGTGTTTGGCAAGGGAACGTCACCCGCAAGGGAGAAAGGTTCTCCGAGGATCATGATCCGAGGAGGTTCTTTCCAGTTCGCGAGCAAATACGCCAAGAGCTTAAATTTCCCCACAAACAAGCCATAAATCAATACTTTTATCGCAGCAGCAAGCCAAAATCTATTGTAAATGAAAAATGCTCGCCTATAATCAGACTCAGTCTTTTCTATTCCTAACCTTCCTTCAACATGACGAAGCAAGACCTCATCAATGCGGCTGCTCAAAGTGCTGGAATCACTAAGAAAGCTGCAACGTTGGCACTTGAGGCTATCCTCGAGACCATCACGACCTCACTCAAAAAAGGTCAAAACGTTACCATCACTGGTTTCGGAACGTTCCGTGTTAGCAAGCGTGCTTCCCGCACCGGTGTTAACCCACGCAACCCAAGCGAAAAGATCCAGATCCCTTCAATGAAGCTTCCTGCCTTCAAAGCTGGAAAGACCCTCAAGGACGCGGTTCGCTAATAACGACTTTGCGACGAAATTAAAAGGCCTCCATAAACGGGGGCCTTTTGGGTATCAATCTTCTCTTTATCTTCCAAACGATTGAAAAACATAGAGAAGGTGACAAGCAGTTAGAATAGCTTTCAGCTCAGGGACAAAATCCCCAGCTGACCAATTCCCAAAAGAACAATGGGAACAGGTGTCACCTCCGCCAGGCGGGGGTTAGGGGGAAATGTTGTTGGGGCTAGGCCTCGTCGCCTACTAGGGCTCCTTCCTCTAGTGGGGCGGCAGGTGGAAGAAGCCGACCGCGATGAGGATCATGGCGATGATGCCCATGAACGCCGCGGCCGCGAAGGCCGCCGTGCCCGTCTGGAAGGCGTCGTTGTTGGCCTGGTCCTCAGTACCCCGGCGCTGGCCGATGTAATTCCAGACGAGGCGGATGACGCCGCCCAAGCAAATCGCCGACGACATCTCGAAGCCGACCAACAGCGCGATTCCCATGGCGAACGGGGACGGCGTGAAACGGCTGGTCCGCGGCCAGGCCTCGAAGAAGCTGATGCCCACACCGATGACCGAGACGATCCCGAAGGTCATCCAGATCTCGGGTTCGACGCTACCGGACACGCCTCGCACCATGCCAGCCCAGGCCTGAGCTCCCGGAGCCGGGAAGAACTCGTCCTTCCCAAAGCCGAAGTGTTCATGGAGCAGGTGGAGGAAGTACACCCCAGCGAAGGCCGCCGGAATGATCCCCAAGAACTGCCACTTGATCTGCGGCTTGGGGGGAGCATTGACCAGGTTCCCGGTGCGGAACCCGTAGCACAGGTCCACGCCCACCGAGGCAATGGCCGCTCCGAAGACCCCAATCGTCAGGATCCCGAACTCGCCATAGCCGGTGAAAATCGCGAAGACCACGACCAGCACCATCCCCATTAACCGAACCACGTTGATATCCGTCACGCTACACACGCGAGCCAACATGATGCAGAGGGGGATGCTGATAATGGCCGCGATGATCAGGGAACCGATGGCCACGCCGAAGACACTCTTGATGATCGCGCTGGCGATCAAGAACGCCACCAACGTCTGGACCCCCATCAGGATCAACTCCTTCGGGGTCAAGCGGTCTTCCTGCCGCCAGCCGCGAGGGGAGAATTTGCCCGTCAATTTCTGTGACTCCATGAACTTCAGCTTGAAGATGATGGAGCTGATCGCCGGGAAGGTCAGTAGCCCGATCGAGATCCACAGCAGGTGAGAACCGGCGATCTCGTACTTCTCGAAGAGGGGCATGATGGCGAACGGAACGAGGAGCGCTCCGATCAGCATGCTCGTTGCGATGCGGGGTCCGATCAGTAGGCCGAGGCCGTACATCATCGGATCCACACTGATCGCTAGCCCCTTGCCGAAGCCGGCCCACGGTAGCGAGATCTTGCCAAGGATGGCTGGGCCACCCTTGGTGGTAGCCACCTTCCCCAGGAACGAGAAGACGCTGGTCACGCCACCCGTGATCCCCATGATCGCGAGGGCTCGACGCCGCTCGCTGGGATCGTCCGAGGTCACGGCCTTCAAGACCACGGCACAGGCGACCCCGGTCGGCCAAAACCAGTCGATGATGGCCCGGCGCAAAGGTACGGCCAAGGCCACCCCGAGCATGGTCATCGCCATGACCAGGAGGGAGAACTTGAACAGCGGCGGCTGCCAGGTGGGGTCCAGGATGTAGTACGTCGCACAGATCGATACGGTGAACCCCGTAGCGCCGCCCGCCGAGATGGCGGTCTGCCCCAGGTTGAGGATGATGATGTTGCGCTGGTTCTTCCCCAGCAGGAGCAGGCAGATGAACACGGCGACAATCGCGCCGTTGTCCGCCCACGCCGTGAGCAACACCATGTAGATATTGATGAGAGCCATAACGGAGGCCCCCACCAGAAAAGAAACAACCGTTCTGATGGTTAACCGCGGCGCCATTTCCATGGCATACCTCCTCGCTTCGTTCAGTTGCATTCGATTCGCTGCTTTTGCCTCGATATTTCTGCCCGGGAATGGGGCATCTCGATCCCGTCTCATAACCCGAATCACTCGGGTTTTGGAGAGAGGAGAGCTGCCCCACCCGGGGTCAAACTCTTGCCTAGATGACACTATGATGGTTGTACTCCTTTCTTCGTTGGTCACCTAAGGGATCTAGAAAAACAATTAGCTAACTTAATCACTTTTCTAGACCCCTTAGGGAATTTTCTAACTGCTTGTCAATGAACGATCTTTCAAGGTCAACGTTACACCTTGAAAGATTTTCTCTTTGCACCCAAGGGGGTGCTATCGCTGGCTTAAGTAAGCCAAAAATCCACCACACCAAGCGTGAAAGAGGATTTATCGTACGTAAAAATCGCCCTCTCGACAAGTTGAAAATTTCTCATTTAATTGAATAAACCTATTTCCTCAGAGAAGTTCCTGTTTAAAGATTTCCCAAAAAACGCTACAGTAAAATACGATATGAAAGCTGCTTTAACAAAACTCGAAAAAGAAGCGATTGCCGACCCGCCTGCTGAAGCCTACACCTATCGGCAT
>CAZEDN010000052.1:0-6582 GCA_964510905.1 uncultured Candidatus Peribacteria bacterium | reverse complement strand
CCACCCTAACGGAAAATGACCTAGGAATGGCCACGTCCAAAATGGAATATGCGCTCGGGAAGGAGATCCTCCTAACCGTCCAAAACAACACCGACGACGTGATCGGCATTGAATTCGACTGCCCGGACAGCACGCTGCCTGTTTACTTTTATGACAATGGAGACTGGACTCTGGTGCCGGCCATCGATCCAGATCTTGAATGCGAACAATGGCCACTTTATGAACTAGGCGCCGGCGAATCGGTGAACACTTCGTACAAAAACTGGGCTTATCGACAATTCTCAGAATACGGACGCTACAAGATCGAAACCATCGTAGACATCGATGGAGAGGAGCGAACCTTTTCCTCCAATGAATTCACGATCAAGTCGCGCAACGCCATCGGGACGTTGTGGCTTCAAGGCCTGTACCGTCCGATCCTCAATACGCTCGTGTATCTCGTCAAAGTAATTCCGGGACACAGTCTTGGATTTGCCATCATCATTCTCACACTCATCATTCGAACGATTTTGCTTGTGCCATCCCATCGAGCCATGCGTGCTCAAAAGAAGATGCAAGAAATCCAACCCAAACTCGAAGCGCTCAAAAAGAAGTACAAGGACAATCAAGAAAAACTGGCCATGGAAACCATGAATCTTTGGAAGACGAATAAGGTGAGTCCGTTCGGCAGTTGTCTCCCAATTCTTGTGCAATTCCCCATCATGATCGCGCTGTATTACGTGGTGCGTGAAGGGCTCCACATCGACAAAACAGGCCTTCTCTACAATTTCGTAGGAGACGGATTTTCCATTCATGAAATCAACTCCAACTTCCTGGGGATTCTAGAACTCATGGATCTCAACATTCTGATACTGCCGTTGATCGTGGGAGGATTACAGTTCATACAAATGCACCTGGCCATGGCCCGCGCACAAAAGAAAAAAGAGGCCAAAAAGAACACCAAAGGAAAGGACATCGCCAAGAAAGTGGAGGGCCAAAAAGACATGCAAAACGAGATGCAAATGGCAACCAACATGATGAAATATTTCATGCCGGTGATGATCGCATTCTTTACCGCCAGCCTACCCGCAGGTGTGGGACTGTATTGGGGGGTATCGACCTTGTACGGAATCGGACAGCAACTCATTGTGAACCGTGAAAAACCTTCAAAAACAAGTCCCAGCGAAGCCACTGTTCGCGTTATAGACAAATAAATTACCTTTTAATAACTCCCACAAAATGGAAGAAATCATTAGTGAAACACTTCAACCAATTCTCGAGTTGATGCACATCAACTTTACGAAGATCGATGTCGAAGCGCTCGATGACGAAGGTCATTACCGTATAAACATCGAGACCGATGAAGCACAACACCTCATCGGACACCACGGCGGCACACTGATCGCCCTACAACATCTGCTCAAAATTCTTCTCTCCAAAAAAGCGGAACAGTCCTTCTCGGTAATCGTCGATGTGGACAACTACCGCAAACGCCAAGAAGAAAGTGTGGTTCAAATGGCCGAACAAAAAATCGAACAGGTCCGAAAAGAAAATGCTCCACGTAAACTTCCTCCGATGTCACCATACTTTCGACGTCTCATCCATATACACATCGCTCAACCAGAATTCGACGATCTCACCACATACAGTGAGGGGACGGGCGACCATCGTTCGGTTGTGATCACCACAGCATGAGAAAATTCCTCGCCATTTTCGTTCTGAGCACATTCACCCTGTTGAGTGGTGGAATCGTTTGGGCTCAAGAAGAAACCGCCGGACAGTTCACAGATCTCAGCGATCGGAACCAATACTACCCCTCCATCATCGATCTTTACGATCGAGGAATTGTTCAAGGATATGATGATGGGACTTTTCGACCATACGACACTGTGAATCGAGTGGAAGCGCTCAAAATCGTACTCGAAAATTACGGCTGGGTGGAAAACGGCGCCACCGAAGAAACCGACCTTCCCGAGTTTTCTGACATCGAGTCCGAGGCGTGGTACATGCCCTACCTCACACTCGCGTATGAAAACGAGATCATCAGTGGCTATCCCGATGGAAGCTTTCAACCGGACAACGACGTCAATTTAGCCGAAGCGCTCAAAGTCATTTCGCGAGCTGCTGATTTCAGTTTCATTGAACGCACCACGCTAGAAATTGACCCGGCTCAAGATGTCCCCGCAGACGCCTGGTATGCAGGATACGCACAGTACGCCCTCGACCAAGGAGCCATCTACCTCAACGAAAACGGGGATGTGGCGGGAGATCAACCGGTCACACGTGGACAATTGGCCGACATCATCTATCGATTTGAATACGACAACTACTACTCCGGCCAAGTGTACTACGGAAACGCCACTTTTTACGCCGACATGTTCGAAGGACGAACCACCGCTTGCGGCGAAATTTTCCAACAAGATCTACCAACCGCCGCCCATCTCACTCTTCCATTCGGAACCTACCTACGCGTCACCCAACTCAACACCGGCGACACCATCGAAGTCCGCGTGAACGACCGCGGCCCCTATTCCGATCATGCCATCATCGACCTATCCAGCAGCGCCTTCGATTATATCGGAGCGTTAGGCTCCGGCGTCATTCCGGTCGAGATTGAAATAGTCTATCCAGAGGAGTAAACTTAAGCCCCTAAGCAAATTCATGCCAACGGACCCCTACTACCAAAAACGACTAAAAAAGTCGCGCGCTAAAAGCAAGGAGCGCAAAAAGGTGAAACGACTTTCGGAAGAAATCCGCGCTACGTCACGCATGCTCGTCATCACGATCGCGGCGTTGTTTTTAGTGACCACCATCGGGTTCCTATACGCCAGCTCCCTGAAGGCCGGCAAGGGATACACGCTCAACCAACTTCAAACCGAATACGAAGTGCTCCAAAGCGACAATCGAGAAATCCAAAGCGACCTCCAAGAAGCCCAATCCATCGTAAACCTCGAAAACTCCGAAGAAGTCCAATACATGGACGAACCGAGCGCGGACGTCACATATATTGGGGAGCCAGGGGACTTAGCGTCGCGCTAGCGCGTCCACCGCAGCTCCCGCTTCATCTTGAACTCCCTGAACCGCCGGAGCCACCACCGGCTCAAGAGGTTTTGCGAATTTGATGAGCACTGATTCTCCTTTCAACTCTGGATCACCACCCAATCGCTCCATCACTCTAAGACCATGATCAATAAAAAAGTTCTCATCACCATCCAAAACCCTCTTCCATTTTTCCTCATCCTCCGGAGACGCTGGCCGAAATCCTTGATTGTGAGCCCAGGTCATCACATCCAATTTATTAGTATCCAACTCAAATGGCAGTGGATCCGTTTGCCCACGATGTCCATGGAAACCCTTTAAAAGCGTTTCCACTTGCGGCATTAAACGTGATGCAAACCCCTGTCCACGATAACACTCCGTCGTCTTTCGATGAAAAAGTTCTGCCGTCTGTTCCGCATAATTATAAATGACCCAAAACTCGGTCACCGCGTTCAGTTCGCTCATTCGATAGCGTCTCCATATTTCTTCTTCCCCTACCGCTTCAACATCTTCGGCAAAAAAAACAAAATCGAATGAAATCTCTTGAACGTTTGATGGGATGACTTCTATACAAAAACTCAGAGGAATCGTAGGATCCACCACCCCCGAGGCCAAACAAGTATCCTTCCCAATCAACAATCTCCCCTTACTCACTTGCGCCGCTCCCTCATCCCAAATCGCCTCCATGGCCGGCAGTGCGCGCCTTACAATTTCTGCCAACCGTCCATCAAATCCATCGGGGTCCTCCAGGTTCAACACAATCGGATCGCGCAAATCGGTCGCGCCCTCCTGTATCCTCCCCTCATAGAGCGCGAGCGTCTCTACAAGCCCTACATGGTCTGGAAATTCAAGCGCCATAAAACACCTTAAAGAAAGGTCTTAGTTTTAGCCCTATTAACCAGGAAAGTCAATCTAGATCATCCCCATCACTCCCGCATAAATGAACTCCACCGCAATCGCCGTCAAAATGATTCCCATCATGCGTGAAATGATGAGCGTTCCTTGATGACCAATGAAACTATAAATCCGCATCCCATTTCGGAACACCACCCACACGATCAACAGATTCAAAATCGCCATCAACGCCACCGTCAATTGATTGAACTCATTGACCAAAATAATGATCGTCGTGATCGTTCCTGGACCCACAATCAGCGGAGTCGCCATGGGCACCGCCGTAAATTCAAAACGCTCAGCGTGTTTCTCGTGCACCGCCATCTTCAATCCCAATACTGTCTTTATCCCCAAAAGTAACAAAATCAAACCACCAGCAATCTGAAAACTGGCTAAACTGATCCCAAAATAATTTAAAATCGTAATCCCACCCACAATAAAGATCGCCGCCAAAATCGCCGCCAAAATCGCGGTCTTATCCGCCGCCTTACACCGTTCCTTTCGCGGCATCTTATCCGACAACATCAGGAATACCGGCAGCAAACCGAATGCATCCATGATGACGAACAGTTTTAGAAAGGGGGTGAAATACTCCTCAAACATGATAAAGTTGAAAAGGTATTATTAATCATATAATTCTAACATAATTTAAACAGAAAGGCAACGTGCTCAAACCTGAAAATGTCAAAAAAGTCATCCAGCTCCTCGAAAAGGAGTTCCCCGACCCCAAACCTCCCCTAAACTTCACAAATCGATTCGAATTGATGGTGGCGGTCGTACTTTCCGGGCAATCAACCGACGAACAAGTGAACAAGGTAACCCCAAACCTGTTCCCTGAGTACAATTCCCCTAAGAAACTACTTCAACTCGGCGAAGAAAAACTACGTGAAATCATCTATTCCTGCGGTTACCACAACCAAAAAGCCAAAAACCTCATCGCCACCTCTAAAATCCTCCTCGAAAAATACGACGGCAAAATCCCCAACACGCTCGAAAGACTGACCGCACTCCCGGGCATCGGCCGCAAAACCGCGAGCGTCATCCTCATCCACGGATTCAACACACCAGCCTTCCCTGTCGACACCCACGTCATCCGCCTCGCCAACCGTATCGGCCTAGTCCACGAAAAAACGCCCGACAAAACCGATTTGGCCCTCCGAAAACGCATTCCCAAAGAAAAATGGATCGACATGCACCTCCATCTCATCTTCCACGGCCGCAAAACCTGCCAGGCCAAAAAGCCACATTGCTGGGAATGCCCACTAAAAGACATTTGCGAGTGGCCGGATAAAGTATTACAGTCAAACTCGAAATAACCCCTCCATCATGTCCACCGTCTGGCTCTATACCCTCGGCAGCACCCTCATCGTCAGCCTCATCGCGCTAATCGGGATCGGCACTCTGGCCATCAAAGAAAAACTGCTCAAAAGAATCACCATCCTGCTCGTCAGCCTTTCCGGCGGAGCATTGATCGGTGACGCTTTCATTCACATCCTCCCCGAAACGGTTGAAGAGTTCGGATTTGGGCTGGATGTAAGCCTCTATGTTTTGTTGGGAATTTTGGTCTTCTTTGTTTTAGAAAAATTTGTGCACTGGCACCACTGCCAATGCCCTGAACACGATCATCATAAACCGTTCACAACCACCGTACTAGTCGGGGACAGTCTTCACAATTTTGTAGATGGACTCTTCATCGCCACCAGTTATCTCGTGGATATTCATCTCGGAATCGCCACAACTATTGCTGTCATTTTCCACGAAATCCCCCAAGAAATTGGTGATTTTGGAGTTCTCATTCACGGCGGCATGAAAAAGGCAAAAGCAATATTGCTCAATTTTGCCACCGCCCTCATGGCCCTTGTCGGTGCCGTTGTCGGCCTATACATCGGTGAAGCGCACGAAGGGTTCCTCAAATTCATCCTCCCCCTCACCGCCGGTGGATTCATTTACGTGGCCAACACCGATCTCTTCCCCGAACTTCACAAAGAGTCACACAAAATCCGCAATTCCATTCTGCAATTCTTAATGGTCGTGATAGGAATCGGCATGATGGTGGCTCTTGAATATATCGAATTCGGACACTAAAGCGCCTCTTTCAACGTTTCCAAGCACAACGTCGCACACTTCACTCGTGCGGGGCCCAATTCTTCAATCCCCAACAACTCAAACATATCTTCCCTAGTGAGCTTTTTCGCCTCACTCACCGTTTTTCCCCTTAACTCCTCCGTCAATAAAGAAGCCGCTGCCGTACTAATGGCACACCCTTCACCTTCCCAAGTCACTTCCATAATTTTCGCCGCATCCCCTTCACCCTCCAACTTCAAATAAATCCGCGCGTGATCGCCACACGTCACATTCACGCCAGAGTGCGTTTTGGTCGCATCCTTCATCTCCCGCTTGTTGAGCGGATTCTTGGAAAGATCAACGATTTGTTCTTGGTAGAGGTCCATGGTACGGAAAGTGTACTATAATAGAGCCATAAACTTAAGCTCCCACAAAATGATCAAATGGTTTTCGATTTTCTTTGTCCTCGGCCCCGCCATGCTTTTCTATTCACTCGGATACTGGCTCAAACATCCTGAAGAAGCATGGTCCGGTCCGCTTGCTGTCGGACTTGTGGGGCTCATCATAACGGTATGGACCCAAAAGCTAGGCCTCAAAAAAAGCGCC
>CAZEDN010000051.1:0-6658 GCA_964510905.1 uncultured Candidatus Peribacteria bacterium | reverse complement strand
GTGGCATTTCTCATCGCCTATCGACTCCGCCTATACACCGATCTCATCCCCGGGATGCATTTTCCGGTCGACCTCCTCAATTTCCCCACCCTCACCGAATACCTGACACTCGCCCTTTGGGCAGCAGCCGCACTGGTCATCGTGTTCGCCGTAAACCAGATGTACGCCCTGCGCAACACCGCACGCATCGCCAACGAAGTGATCAAAGTGATTTTCCTGGTTTCCGCATGGATCATGCTCATCATCGCATTCTATTTTGTGACCCGTCAATTCTTCTTCTCGCGTCTCGTCCTCGGATACATTTGGATTTTTACCGCCCTTTCGGTCTCAAGTGGACGCATATTGATTCGCATCTTCCAACGCTATCTCACTCGATTTGGTATTGGCCGACGACGCATTCTCTTCATTGGAAACAACATTCTCACCAAACGTATCGCCGAAAAGTTCAAGCTCAACCCCTCCTACCACATCATCGGAACCCTCACGAACTTAAAAGACCTCTCTAAAATCATTGAAAAAGAACACGTCGAAGAGATCATCCAAACCAAATCCGAACTTTCCGAAACCCAAGCCCAAGACATCATCGACTTCTGTCGTGAACACCACATTCAATACCATTTCGTCCCCGACATCCTTCAAGTGCACCGCACCCAGGTCGACATGTTCAACATCGCCGGCCTCCCGCTCATCTCCCTCAAAATCACTCCACTCGACGGCTGGGGGAAAGTGATCAAACGCGGCATGGACCTTTTCATTTCCATCCCCGCCTTCATCATTTTACTCCCGTTCTTTGCCCTACTCGCCCTCATCATCAAAATCAACTCCCGTGGCCCCATCCTCTTCACCAAAAAAGATGATGGCAAGCCAGTGGTTCGCATCGGCTACAAAGGTCGCCCTTTCAAGTTCTACAAATTCCGCACCATGAAGCACAAAACCGACAGCCTTCGCTACGGGGAATTGGGTGAAAAAAGCCACCGAAAAAATTCTCCCATGGTCAAAATCAAAAATGACCCCCGGATCACCACATTCGGGCGCTTCCTGAGGCGATGGAGCATCGATGAACTGCCCCAACTCTGGAGCGTCATTCGTGGTACCATGAGCCTCGTCGGCCCACGCCCTCATCTCCCCGAAGAAGTGGCCAAATATGAGAAGCACCATAAATTCTCGCTCAGCATCAAGCCTGGCGTGAGCGGTCTCGCCCAAATCAATGGCCGCAGCGATCTCGACTTCGAAGAAGAGGTCCGCTTCGACACATATTACATCGAAAACTGGTCTCCCCTGCTCGACCTCAAAATCATCATCCGCACCATCTTCGTGATTCTCGGTGGTAAAGGTGCGGATTGAAGAGTAAAATCCCATAGTAAATAAATTTTTTTATGGTTCTCACCAAACTCCTCACCAAAATCGTTGGCGACCCAAACGAAAAGGAACTCGATCGACTGATGCCTACCGTGGAACATATCAACCAAATCGAGGCCGAGTATCAAAAAACACTCAAACTCGAAGACGTTCCGGCAAAAACCGACGAATTCAAAAAAAGACTCGCCGAAAAACAGGACGATCCCGAAACACAAAAAGAGGTCCTGGAAACACTGCTCCCCGAGGCATTTGCTTTGGTGAAGTTTACGTGCCGCCAATTGATGGGAAACAAATGGGACGTCCGCGGAAATGATGTGGAATGGAATATGATCCCGTACGATGTACAGCTCTTGGGAGGCATCGTCCTCCACCACGGCAAAAACGCCGAAATGAAAACAGGTGAAGGAAAGACGCTCGTCTGCACCATGCCGGTATACCTGAATGGCTTGACCGGGAAGGGAGCGCACGTGGTCACAGTGAATGAGTACCTCGCGCACCGCGATGCAGAATGGATGGGAGGCTTATATCGTGCCCTCGGCCTAACGGTCGGCGTCATCGCCCATGGCCAGAATCCCGAAGAAAAACGAGCCGCTTACAACGCCGACGTTACGTACGGAACCAACAACGAGTTCGGCTTCGACTACCTCCGCGACAACATGGCTCGCAGCATCGAAACCCGCGTCCAGCGAAAATGTCACTATGCCATTGTGGACGAAGTAGACTCCATCCTCATCGACGAAGCCCGCACCCCACTCATCATTTCAGCTCCGGCCGAAGAGTCCACCGAAAAGTATCAGCGCTACTCCGGTCTCATCGATAAACTCGAAGAAAACACCCATTACAACATCGATGAAAAAGCCAAAACCGCGGTCCTCTCCGAAGAAGGAATCAAAAAAATGGAAGAAGTCCTCGGCGTCGACAACATCTACACCGACGCCGGATTCCAAGAAGTGCATCACATCGAACAAGCGCTCAAAGCCAAAACCGTGTACCAACGCGATACCGACTACGTGGTCAAAGACGGCGAAGTAATGATCGTCGACGAATTCACCGGGCGCCTCATGCCCGGCCGACGATACTCTCATGGCCTCCACCAAGCCATCGAGGCAAAAGAAAACGTGGAGATCAAACGGGAAAGCAAAACCCTGGCCACCATCACATTCCAAAACTATTTCCGCCTATACAACAAACTGGCCGGAATGACCGGTACCGCCATCACCGAAGCCGAAGAATTCTCCACAATCTACGGGCTCGAAACCCTGGTTGTACCCACCAACGTCCCGGTGGTCCGTGAAGACCTCGCCGACGTAGTGTACAAAGACACCCAAGGCAAATACATGGCCATCGCCAAAAAAGTTAAAGAACTCAACGAAAAAGGACAACCCGTGTTGATCGGAACCGTGTCGGTCGAAAAATCGGAGATGCTCAGCAAACTACTGACAACGCAGGGAATAAAACACAACGTCCTCAACGCCAAACATCATCAACAGGAAGCAGAAATCATCGCCAACGCCGGACAAAACGGTGCAGCCACCATCGCCACCAACATGGCCGGTCGTGGAACCGACATCAAACTGGGCGAAGGCGTGGTTGACCTCGGTGGACTATACGTCATCGGAACCGAACGCCACGAAAGCCGCCGGATCGACAACCAGCTACGCGGACGATCCGGACGCCAAGGCGATCCCGGAACCACTCAATTCTACCTCTGCATGGAGGATGACCTCATGCGCTTGTTCGGATCCGAACGGATCAAATCGGTCATGGAAACCCTGAAAGTACCGGACGACATGCCCATCGAAAACCGCCTCATCTCTCGCTCCATTGAAGGCGCTCAAAAGAAAGTGGAAGGCCGCAACTTCGACATTCGAAAACATTTGGTGGAGTACGACGACGTCATGAACAAACACCGCGAAATCATGTACAAACGCCGCAACGAAGTCCTCGAAAACGAAGATTTAAAAGAAGAAATTCAAGCCATGATCGACAAAGAGGCCAACGACACCGTCATGTCCCACGCCACAATGGAAGGCAGTGAAAAATGGGATTACAAAGAGATCGCCGAAACGCTCAATAACCTCCCGTACGACGCCAGTCACAAGTTGAACGAAAGCGACCTACACAAACACGAAAAATCCGAAGAATTGGTAGAGGTCGCCCAAAAGTTCCTCCGCACCGAATACGCAGCCAAAGAAAAGCAGGTCCCCAGCTCTGACATCATGCGCCAAGTGGAACGCGCGATCGCACTGCGCGTCGTCGACACCCTTTGGATGGAACACATTGACGAAATGTCCAAACTACGAGAACGCGTGGCGCTCCGAGGATATGGCCAACGCGACCCACTCATCGAATACAAAAACGAAGCGTTCACCCTATTCGCAGAACTGGATGGAATGATTCAAGGACAAGTGGTGAGCACGCTGTTTAAAGTGCGTGTCCGGCAGGCCGAGGAACAAGCCCAAATGGCTCCTGCCCTTCCCACCAACGTCAAAACCAATGAAGCCGAAATGAAACGTGTAACCCAAAGCGTCCAAAAATCCACATTCGAGGCGCCCACCGTCATCAAAGCCGACGACGAACCCGCGCCCAAAAAGAAAACAGCCAAATCAAAACCGGCCTCCAAAGAAAAGATCACCGTAGTCAGCGCCGACGACCCGACTCCCGGCATGCCCACTGCCCCACCCGAGCCCAAGGAACCCGAAGAGCCCTCCGAATCCACCGCGCCATCAGAACCACCTGAGCAAGTCGTGGCCGGCGCACAACCCGCGGCCGGCGCACAAAAAGTGGGCCGAAACGACCCCTGTCCCTGCGGCAACGGAAAGAAGTACAAAAAATGCTGCGGGAAAAACTAGACCACGCAGCCACGTCGCTAGCAGTCCATATCTCCGGGCATCGATCCCATCCAAGCTTCAGGTGAATCCACATCTGTCTCTTCGGTGTCTGCCGGCGCCGTAGGAACCGAGGACTCTGGAGGAATGTGCAAATGAGAACACCCACAACCTCCCGCCACAACCCGATCTCGAGCCGCAACCCCACCAACTAAAACAGCTACGGCCGCTGCAAATCCTGCGGCCCCCAAAAGAGCGACTCGTGCTTTTGAGCGACCCTGAGGCACCTCCGACACATCAGACGACACTGGCAACGACGGCGATGATCCAAGAGCAGTTCGCTCCGCCATCCCAGCCTCCAAAATTCCGAGGACATTCGAGTACACTACCCCCAAAGAACTGGTCAATCTTTCATCAGCAGGAACATTACAACTCTCACACGCCCAAACGAGCGCCGCTTGTAGCTTCTCCCGTACCGACTGAGGAATTTCCACATAGCGACCCCATCGCTCTATTAAAACATCTCCTGCATTCCTAATAAAGTATTCTCCGCAAGGCCTAAGTAAACGAACGCCATCATTATCAGCTAAATTCCAATAGCCTCGACTTTGAGCATCCATCTCCGCCAGAAACGTCCGAATCTCTCTTTTTGCACGTTCCAAGTCCATAATTGGCTCAGCACGATCGGCGCCATCTTCTGGGGACATATTCGTAGAATTAAATCAAAGGTTACAAGAATAGCAGAATTACTTAATTTGTCAACCCTGATCTCCTTCTGATGCCACCGAGACCTCGCCAGAAGGTGCCTCCAGCGCATCATGACAGCAGCCATCTCTTGTACTCACAACAACCATCATAGCAGCCAATGCCGCGACTGCCGCGACCCGAGGCAATCGCCCGCGTACTGCAGGTTCTTGGCTGAGGCTATTGCCCTCCTGTAATTGCTCCCTCATCCGCCTAAAAATTCCCATCTGCGAGCTGAATTGAAGGATCAAACCTTGTTGGCCAGGAGGAACTTCTCGTCTAGGTTGAGCCTCACACGTAACGCCACAACGTCGACAAACAAACGTATAAATCGTTCGCCAATCATCTTCTGCCGTTTGAATCGCCGCTTCCCCTTTACCAGCTTTAAGCTTATCCCGCGCCTCTTTTTCTAAAAACAGGCTCATCTTGCTCAAAAATTTACTTCCCGCGGGGATAGAGGAGTTTCTTCCCGTCAGAAAATCACGCATCTCATAACTGATCGGCTGCCCCTTAAATCGCCCCACAATTTGCCCCACCGCATCACCCTCCAATACGGGCAAGGTATCTGCCAATTCAGGACATCCAGAGGACATACGAAAACGTTAAGAACAGGGATCATTAATACCGAATCCACTCTCTTCCGTCAACCATACAAACCCCTACTCCTCCCGACTCACAAACACCTCTCTCGGCTTGGCACCTTGCGATGCCCCAATGACCCCATTTTCCTCCAACGAATCGATCAAACGAGCCGCCCGAGAGTATCCCACTTTCAGATGACGCTGCAACATGGTGGCGGACGCCTTTTGATTGCGCTTGATGATCTCCAACGCCTGTTCATAAAGCTCGTCATCACTATCCACCACTCCTGATGCCGGCACCCCATTCACTTGAATGCCTGCCGTCTTTTTAGAAGTGATTTCCTCATTGTAAACCGGCTCATCCTCTATTGTGAGTTTTACACGATTGGTAACTTTTTGAATCTCATCGCTCGAAACAAACACACCCTGTAAGCGGAAAGGTTTACCCATGGTCCCGGACAGATACAACATATCACCCTGCCCGAGCAGATCTTCTGCACCCATCCCATCCAGGATCGTCCGTGAATCGATCGATGACGCTACCGTGAACGCGATACGCGCCGGAATATTCGCCTTGATCAAACCGGTGATCACGTCCACTGACGGGCGCTGCGTCGCAATCACCAAATGGATGCCCACCGCACGTGCCATCTGTGCAATCCGACAAATCGAAGCCTCCACTTCTTTACCTGCAGCCATCATCATATCCGCCAACTCATCAATAAGCACCAATATCTTGGGCATGGTCTGCGGCGAATTTGGATCCGCGTTGTAATCGTCAATGCTGCGATGCCCCGCATCCGCGCACACCGTGTACCGTCGGTTCATTTCTGCCACCACCCATCTGAGCGCAATGGCCGCTTTATCCGGCTCGGTAATCACCGGCGTCAACAGATGAGGAATGCCATTGTACCCACGCAATTTCACTTGCTTGGGATCGATCAAAATCATCTTCAAATCTTTAGGAGAATTCTGATAAAGGAACGAAAGCAACATCGCATTTGTCGCCACCGATTTACCAGAACCGGTCGCTCCCGCGATCAATAAATGAGGCATTTTTGCCAGGTCTGCCATCACCGGCTGACCACTCACATTACGCCCCACCGGAATGAGCAGTTTCGAACCCGATTTCTTCTGTAACTTTTT
>CAZEDN010000050.1:0-6762 GCA_964510905.1 uncultured Candidatus Peribacteria bacterium | reverse complement strand
GTTGGAGATGCCTGACAATGATGTTTTAGAGGAAGGAGTGGTCTTTCAAATCTTGATTCTCACCGGTTTGAAAGACCACTCCTTCCTCTAAAACATCATTGTCAGGCATCTCCAACCCCTCCGATCCCACATACTCCACCACCGCTTCATGATCTCCGGGAGTCAGCTGCGTACGCGCCTCGCCCCATACAGAAAGCATAAAAGCCATCACCGCCAACGCTGCCATCACGAGAACAACGGACAGCCCAAGCTTGATCTTCGATAACGAAACACTGGGAGGATTTGGCATGGGCATACTATACCATTTTCCAGGTTAATCACAAATATTGCCTTTCCGTTCGCATCCTATACAATGGGGCCACTCTTTAATCTAAATTCCTGACCCCATGAAACGCGCTTTCCTTTCGGCTTTTCTCGTCATTGCCCTACTCATTCCTTTAACAAATTCTGTCTCCGCCTTTTCCGACACCGAAGAAATCCCCTACCAAAGCACCATTGAATACCTCCAATCAAAAGGAGTGATCAAGGGATATGCCAGCGGACGTTTTGAACCAGGCCGATCGATCAACCGCGCCGAATTCATCAAAATGATGCTCTCCACGTACGGGTTCGAACCGGGAGAAGAAACCTCTTTTTCGTATCCCTACAAGGATGTTCCCGAAAATTTATGGTACGCCCCTTACGTCCAACGCGCTTGGGAGTTGGGCGTAATCGACGACAACGCGAAATTCAACCCAACCAAAAAAACCACGCGCGTAGAGGGCACCAAAATGGTCCTCCGACTGATCGGTGTTTCATTGCCTCGCACCATTCATGAAGAGGAATGGCCGCTCAACTATCGCGATGTGCGTCACGACACTTGGTACGCGCCCACGGTCCTTTATGGAACCTCATACGGCATCGTTCAAGCATCCGATGAAGAAAACCAATACTTCCGTCCGCTCCAGGAGCTTTCCCGAGGTGAAGCCACCGAATTACTCTACAATATGGACGTTTTGATGATCGGAAACGCCTATTTTGACACCTATGCCGAACTAGAAGAAGACCTTTTTGGAGACGTTCTTCATGGCTCCAATCTCCGCGACATGCCCCATCTCGACATTTTTGCCGACATCTGGAATCGATTTCACAACAACTATTACGGCCGCGAAGACATCGACACTGACGCCCTCATGTACGGTGCCATAAAAGGAATGGTGGAGTCGCTCGGAGACGCATACAGCATGTTCTTTGACCCACCCGAAGCCGACACCTTCGACGATTTCCTCGAAGGCCATTTCAGTGGAGTGGGCGCTTATCTCATGGAGACCAGTGAGGGCATTTTGATCGAAACATTTGTGAACGACTCGCCGGCCGAACGGTCCGGCCTCAGATCGCGTGACATCATCATCGCCGTCGATGAAATAGACGTCACCGAAATGACCTTGGAAGCGGCCAGCAACCTAATCCGTGGAGAAGCCGGCACCGAAGTCACGCTCACCGTAACACGCGAAGGCGAATCTCAACCCCTCTCCTTCACCCTCGTACGCGAAGCCATCGACATCGGCTACATCGAGGCCGAAATGAAAGGAGACGCCATCTACATCGACATCAATCTCTTCGATTCATTGAGTTTCATCGATTTCACTCAAAGCATCACACCGCTCATCGAGGAAAACCCCGACTTCAGTGGATTCGTGATCGACGTCCGCAACAATCCCGGAGGTTACTTGACCAGCGTAATGTCCATCATTGGACACTTTGTCCCCACCGGCAATGCCATCGTGTACATCGATTACGGAGAAGGAGACGGGGACATGCACATCTCTACAGGAAACGGTGAATGGACTGATTACCCCGTTGTGGTATTGATCAATGAAGGAAGCGCTTCCGCTTCCGAGATTTTGGCCCTCGCACTGCAAGAAAAAATGGACGCCCTCCTGGTCGGAAATGACAGCTTTGGGAAAGGAACCATTCAAGAAGTGGTCTATTACACGGATGGCTCCACCTTAAAGCTCACCGTAGCCGAGTGGCGCAGTCCACAATTCCACAGCATCAACGATATCGGCATTTCGCCGGATCACTACGTTGAACTCACACAAGAAAACATTCTCGCCGGTGAAGATCCTCAACTGGATGAAGCCTTGAGACTCTTAAGGCCTGTTCACGCTACGGGAAGTCTGTAATGGTGGCCTCGGGAGGTGCTGGATTCAAGGAGCGAGGAGCGTATCGTATCTGTTATGATACGGAAGCAACGAGCGACGATGAAGACGGCGACTCCCGAGGCCATCCTTCGGAAAGGGTCAGATTTTCCTACTTCTGCGTCACTCCTCCTCGAAATACTCTACGAGTATTCCTTCGTCGTCCTTCCTTGAATCGAAAAAATCTGACTTCTTCCATTCCAACCCCCCGTAGCGTGAACAGGCCTCTTAGAAGAAACGAACTAAACCTCGCCGCCGAGACCGTCGCACGCGCCGTTTTTGAGGCGGCCCATACTGCTTCAGGAACATGGGCCACACATCTTTGAGCCACTTCTTTTGAACCTGTAATTCCCGCGAAAACCCACGTTTTTTGAGCTCCTTGTCCACCACTCCACCTGCATGTGGTGTACTAAATTTTTGTTCAAGCGGAGAACTGAACCCGTGCACGTAATGCGTAAGCTCGTGAACGATCACCGCATCCACCACCGCCAGCGGCACCTCTGCCTGCTGAAACAAACGATTGATCAAAATGGTTGAAGTTTTTTTGTCCTTCGCCATACGAATCGACCCCAAGCGTACCCGTGCCTTCCTCCCCCATCGAATCACGATCTGATTTTCAGCCACCAAATCTGGGAATCCCTTATTCCAGAGGTGCACCAATCGTTCTTCCAGCCATTGTTGATCACGCAAAATCATTTGCATCATGAATTAAATCGTGGTTACTATAACCGCCTTACTCATTTTAACAAACCATACACATGGTAGAACTTGAAGGAGACTTAAGAAACATAGCCTACAATTTTGCCGATGAACTGGGATGGGATGGGGATAGAACCAATGACTCCATCGACGCCATCGATGAAGTGGACGACAATCTTCTAGATGAAGAACTCCACACAGGAAAAGGCTGGGAAGCCTTCCGCGATACGCTTGTCGAAAGGATTCGAAAGGCCCAGGTCGCCCTAAATAGACAACTTGATGAAGACGGCTTACCCACATCATTGACTCACGAAGGCGAGGATCCGGATCCAGAAGAGGCACTCTCAAACGACATACGCCAATTCGCCTACAACCTCCTTCAAATCTTAGACGATCGCATCACAACATGGATACCCGATGAAGCCGCAGATCCCAGCGGAGAACTTAGTGACCTTCTAGACAGCTAAGAGGTCGCAGGAATTTCGCCTGTTTGCTGTGCAACCTCCGCAGTTACCTCTGGGACCTCCGGCTGTGGAGCCGGCACCATGGCACTCGCCCTTTCTTCTTGCTGTTTTAACAATTGTTCTGGATTCGTGGTGATGATCTTGTCCTCCGCGTACGACGCGATCACTTGAATCGCCACATGCTTCAACCCGGCAAAAAACAGTCCCTGCCCCACACCACTATTCAGCAACATGTACTTTTCCCCTTCTGTTAAATTGAAAATCTTCCCCAAGCCATCCATCACCGAAGGCGACTGCTTGAGGAGCAATTGCATCGAAGAGTTGCTGATGATCGGCTTTCCATAATCACTCTTAATAAAGTCTTCCACATCCTGCGTGATGGTCGTGACCCCCAAATAGTATTTACGTGCCCGCTTCACCAATCCATACAAAAACTTCGCCGAATCGTCATGCTGCATCATGGACCACGCCTCATCGATCACGAGGAGTCGCTTTTTGAGACTGCTGCGCACACGATTCCAGATGTAATTGAGCAAAATGTACATCGCGATCGGACGCAATGAATCTTCCAAATCACGAATTGAGAAGACCATCAATTTGTTGTCCATCTCCACATTCGTCTTTTGGTTGAAGATGCCTCCAAACGTACCGGTCGTGAATTTTTGAATGCGCTGAGCAAGCTCTGCCGCGCCCTCCATCGAAGACAACACGCTGTGGAAATCGTCCATCGTGGGCGGCTCAAACTGCGAAGGATCGGCCGTTTCCATCGTGATGCCTTTCGTGGCATACGTATCGATGAGCGCCTTATCCACCAACGCCTCCTCCGCTGCACTCATTTCACCCAACATCAACTTCATCAAACCTGTTAAATCGATCACAGCGGATCGTAAAAGGTCTCCCGGCTTCAACTCGTAACCCTCCAGCGGCTTGGGCAAATCGAATGGATTGATTCGACGATCCGAATTCAACGAAACTTTCAAATAACTACCTCCCACCGTCTGCGCCAACGCTTCATACTCATTCTCCGGATCGATCACGATCACATCACTTCCTGTCATCAAACTACGCAAAATCTCCAACTTCACGGCGTAGGATTTCCCCGCACCCGATTTCGCAAACACCACCGCATTCGCATTTTCCAACGAAAAGCGATCAAAAATGATCAACCCGTCATTGTGACGGTTGAGCCCATACAAAATCCCCTCATTCGAGGTGAGTTCAGATGAAACAAAAGGGAAAGTACTGGAGAGCGGCGAGGTGTTCATGTTGTGATACACACCAAGCTCATCCGACGCAATCGGCAACGTAGAACTGAATCCATGCTCCTGTCGGAGATCTGCGCGACGCGTGAGCACCAATTTCCCTCCGAGCAGACTTTCGAGCTGTTTGGTGATCTTTTCCAATTTCTTCATATCCTGATGATAAACCGTGAAATACAGCCCAAATTGGAAGAATCGCTCCTGTCCACGCTGTAAATCGGTCCGAAGCTGCTCTGCATCCTGCAAAGCGGTCTCGAGCGCCGGATCACGAACCTGTCCTTTTTCTCGCGCCATTCGCATACTAGAAGAAAACTTGGCCACCTGTCCCTTGAGCGTCTTCATAATTTTGTCCGAAGGCACCGGATAGATAAACTGTGCCATATCCAGCGTCACATCAAAATTAACGACCGGAGACAACCAATTCGTCTCTATATAACGAGGATACGTGTGTACAAAGAAACTTTTCGCAAACATTCCATCAATGAGCAAATGATCGAAAGCCACCTCCATCGAGGACGGCGCGATCAAATCACGGATGGTGGAAAGCCCCTCCTGAAATACCTTTTCCGCTTCCACAATTTGCTTTTTATCCTCTGAAGAAAGCTTGCTGTAGTCCGGCTTCCCCTCCGCATTTTTGGGAGGATTTTTGAAGGCTTTATCATCTCCCGCTTTAGGCGCTTGTCCCTTCTGTTTATTCGCCTCCGCGCGCGCATTCCACTTATCCTTAAGACCGCCTAAAAGGCCACCCTTTACCTTGGGTCTCCCCTCAGGAGCATTCCCCTCAGCAATTTCCATGGCATGCTCTTCGGTCTCATGAAGCACCTGCTCCACCGCTTGATCCGAATTTTGAGTTTTGTTTTCGTCCGCCATACGTTTGGCTATAAGGTTCACTAAATCAAATAAGTATACCAGAAAAAGGAACACTTTTCAAGAACCAGTGACCTATTTTTTCTTCTCCTTCTTCACGCCTTCCAAAAACTCCAAAGTATCTGGGTCATCAATTTCACTAAAAGCAACCACTTGATTACGCGCCAAATCACCACGATCCTCTATAACCAATCTTCCCTCACCATCACGATAGAACGTCTTGGCCGCCTTCATCGCACGATCGGTTTGTCGATCCAAACGGCTCAATACCCCTCCTCGACGCATCACAAATTCACGTCCTCTTTCCTCGTCAGAGACATCTCCACCTGGAACAAAATCCAATGAATTGGCTGTATCAACTCCTATGCTGATGGTGATTTCTCCCGGTGCCAACTCAAGATCTCCCTCATGATTCGCCAAACAATGTGCCGGGACTCGAAAAGATGTCTCCTCTACACGCTCTCGAACCTTTTCCATGGCGATCAATGCCCCGTCTTCATCGGTATTCGGCATGAACACCACGATTTCTTCTCCCCCATAAATCGCCGCAATATCGGTATCACGAACGGTAGTAGCAATGAGCCCAAATACCTGTTCAAGTACAACATCTCCGGCATCCTCGCCATAGGTATCATTGAAATGCCCAAAATGGTCTATATCAATAAAGCCCTGAGAAAGCGGATGATTCACCGTTTCTATTGAGGGAACACTATCCTCAGCCGCTCGTGTCGCCCCTATTGTAGAACGATCAAACGAACGCGCCGATTCTTGTATGGCCAAATCACGATAATGATCAAAACTACGTCTATGAAGGATCCCTAAGTGGCCCCATTTTTGATGATAAATATCGCGACGAGCTTCACGAGTCACACGCCTCAGCATTTCCCGAATCTCCTTCCGAATACGCAACATGATGAAATTGGGTGACAGCGAAAGATCGTACGCAAGCACATGACGGGCATGCGACTCCAAGGCAGTCGTGAATCGATTTCCCACCCCGGGCAACATCCTCTCCAACGTCTCGAGCCATTCACTATAGCGATCGGTAATATATCGTGAAACCAGTCCCCCCAGAACCTGAATACGCTCTTCCATTTGATCAAGATCGGTCAACTGATAGGTCGTACCGAAAGGCTCCGTTGGATTCTCCCAGCGCAACCATTCCTGAAGTGCCCGAATACGTTCTACCCCTTCAGCTTCAACAAACGACATCAATCCATCTTCAAATTCCTTTCTAGCACCCTCCAGAACATCCCCTGAAACCAGGGACAATTCCTCGGTTGCCATCAGAGT
>CAZEDN010000049.1:0-6818 GCA_964510905.1 uncultured Candidatus Peribacteria bacterium | reverse complement strand
ATCAAATTGAGACTAACGCCTCCATTCACCGCACTCCGCTTGCACATGGCCGGTTCCAGTAGATTTCCCGACATCTTTCCCGGGATCAAAGGCACCGACAACGTCTCGTCTAGCGCGTCCGAAATGTAATCCGCATGACATTTCACACAATTATCGGTCTGTCGATATTCCGGATCTTTGGTGTTCGTGAAGTCGATGAAAATACAGAAGAACTCATTGCACGGCCAGAAAAAAGTCCAATCATTTGCACGGGATTCGCTCTCCCCCTCGCCGTCTCCCGTTGCATCGCCGGACTCGCCCTCTCCGCTGCCATCGCCTGAGCCGCCTCCAGCTCCACCGCCATCGCCACTGCCTGAGCCACCGCCGCCCGTTTCTTCTTCCTCGTCATCCGCTCCATAATCTTCGCCCAGTGCCGCAGCGAACGCGGCCTGAACGTCCCCATCCGCCACACACCTAGCAGGATTCACTTCGTCATCCTCGGACGCTTGCATGGCGCCGGACTCGGTTTCCGTTTCTTCACCAGGCCCACTTCCGGCGCCACCCCCTGCACCACCATCGCCATCGCCGTCTCCTTCATCCTCGTCCTCCTCTCCACCTTCATCACCATCGCCTCCCGCATCGCCATCCACCCCATCATCATCCGGTCCCTGAAAATCTCCCGCATCACCCACCGAGTACGAATCTTCTCCAAACAAAATGTATTCGATCAACTCAAGGTCATACATCAGATCAAATCCCGAATCGCTCGTGTCTCCATTCGCAAAAATCTCTTTAGGATAGATGTCCATCATCATCTCCACCGCCAACTCCGCCGATTCCAACTCCGCCTCATAGTCCGCCTTCATGTCACCATGAAGATCGATGAGGTTCGAAACCTCGTTCTCATCTTGCGTGGTGGAGAGCAGCTGCAAATTTCCTCCCAAGATCGAGCAAAACTCCGTTTCCGTATAACTGTACTTCTCCGAAGCCTCTTTCATCGCTGAAGACGCCGGATTTTGCTTGAGCGCCTTATACACGTTCAAATAGAGGTCTTTTACCTGCACATTCTCCGGCGTCCCCGTAAACATCGTCGCAAAATTAAAATCCGGATCTAACCCCGTCGCATTCGCAAAGATCTCCTGCGTCATCGTGTCCCGATTGAACTGATACAAATCGCAAAAATCATCTCCCGTACTCGCTCCCGCCAACGAAACTCCCGCCAGCAACACACCACTCACCAGCAGCATGAGCACACTGAGGATATTTAACTTTTGAGTTTTAAGTTGAAGTTTTGACATTTGGGTTTTGAGCTTTGAGCTCATTAAGTACAATCCGTGGTGGTCATGTTATGAAATTTGGCCGGATATTTTTCAACCTGCTTACGAACCGAAGAAAGTCCATCACGATAAGCCTCCAAATCTTTCACCAACGCCGCATATTCCTGATGCAACGGATAGAACAACTGGAGTGCATCGTACGTCTCCAGCGCCACATCCAATACCGGACGCGCGAGATCCGCCTGCCCATCGATCAGCGCAACCCGTTTATTGTAACGATCGATGGCATTTTGGCTCGTCCCAATCTCGTGTTGCTCAGCCAGGTTACTCTCGATCCAATCTCCCTCTTCAAGCTCTTCTCCCGCCTCAGCCGCTTCTTCTTCCGCACGATCCTCTGCCGACTCCCACGCCTCCAAAATGTCCGCATTTTCATCCGCCACCTTATCCGTGAGGAAGTCACGGTGCGTTTCCAGCCCCGTTATGAATGCGATGTACTCATCCACCACCTCCATCGATAAACAGAATGTGCTCACATTTTTATCATCACATGCTCCATTTTCAGGAGGAGCCGCCGTAAACGAATCATCCTCCGAGAGCAAATTCTTTGTATAACGGTTGAAAATTTCATTCATGTTGTTGTGATACTTGCGCACCGCCGCCCGGAGCGCGATATGATCTCGGTCATACTGCTGCACCAATTTCTCGAAATCCGAATCGGTCGCTCCCACCACCGGCAAACGCACCACCGACACCACCAGCAACGTGATGGCAAACAGGAAGAACCAAAGTTTGAGCGGCATAGATTTAATCTTTTGGACCATAAGGAACGTTAATCAGTAGTATTAACAAGTTTGGTGGAAAGGGTCTTGAAATCGCCATAGATCTTGGCAAACGTCTCATTGAGCTCGCCGAGCCCTTCATTGATGTCTTTCAGTTTCAAAACCAACGAATAGGTCACCTTCGCGCTGCCGGTACGGACGTTGTGATCCTGCATCATCGCCTTCACCGTCGTCACATGTTGCGCCACAAAGTATTCACACGCCGCGATCTGCGAAAGCGCATCGTCCAACGTCTGCCCCTCTTTCAACGTGGCGTACTCATTCAAAAGTTCATTGGTGCGCTCCAAAAATGCATCGTATTCGGTCGTCACTTCGCCCAAAAGCTGACTGTTGTTGTCCTCCGCCTGATAGATGTCTTGCAAAAAGGAAATGAGGTCACCCTCCTCTTCAATGAGCGGCTCCGCCACCTGCTGAATGCATTGAAGATCGGCCAAGTCGGTCGTTTCTTCCGAACCATCCGGCAACGGGGCATCCACCGCTCGACTAGGAGTGGTCACCGGGAAACCCACCCACAGCATGATCGCCACCAGAATGACGAGCACACTCGCCACATTGAGCCAGGAGAAACGAGTTTTAAGGGAGGGTCGACGCATAAGGAGGGTTATTCGTTAATGATTTCAATCACGTTAACTTCATTGCTCATCGAAAGGATCTCCGTATTGTCACGGTCCATAATAGCAGCAAAAATCGTATCACCCGGCATGACATCGGCCGCATTATCAACCGACGCTGGACACGGACAGGAAACGCACGCATACGTGACCACATAAATGCCCGATTCCAATTCATCGAGCGCATTGTCTTCTTCGAGAACCGATTCCTCAAGTTCACTCAAATCTTCAACCTCAAGCTCAAGGCCTGCATCTCCGTAATCGTCATCCGGGGTTTGAGACGGTTCGGTGCCGTTTGCGATCTCATCGCCATCCGTCACGCCACCATCATCCGTATCCGCATCGAACGGATCGGTGCCATACACATTCTCTTCATCCACATTCACCAACCCATCGCCATCCGTATCGTCATCGTTTCGGTTGAGCGGATCGGTGCCATTCGCGATCTCCTCGGAATCCAAAACACCACCGCCATCCGTGTCCTGATCATAAGGATCGGTGCCGTACACGTTCACCTCATCGTAATCCGGCACGCCATCTCCATCGCTATCCTGGTCCGCATAACAGTTGTAGAAGTTGAGAACGCGCGTTGCCATGACCACAAAATCATAACGGGTCAGCGCTTCCCCGTGGTACTGTGCCTCCTCCTCGGTGATCACAAACGGTTGGCCATCGCCCAACGTCTCATCGCCCACCAAATAATCGGTCAGATCTTGAGCCACCTCCAGATAGGGGAGGTACCACGGCTCCGCTTCCGCCACCGTACTCATATCGATGACACCCAGCGTTTCAAGCGCCTCCAGAATAATCTTGGTGCCCTCTGCACGACTGATCGAAATATTGGGTTTGAACGGCGCCATACCATTCGCATCCACCTCTCCCAAATATCCCGTAATAAAATTCTGGAGGAACGACTCCTTCGTGATGGCGTAATACCAGAGTTCAGGATCCAAAATGTCATAGAAGACGTATGGCAAAACATACGCCTCGTCACGCGGCTCAATACACAGAATGCCGAGCAAAATCTTGGTGTATTCCGAGCGAGTGATGAATTGATCCGGTCGGAAGTAAAGTTCGCCATCATCCTCATATCCCGAAATGATGCCGAGTGACACCAGGTTGAGAATGCCCTCATAATACGGATCATCGATCGAAAGATCGGCAAAATACGACTCATTCGCATCCAGCGGATCGGTGCCATCACGGACCTCCTCATAATCGGTGGGGCCGTCGCCATCCGTATCGTCATTGTAGAGGCTGGTGCCGGCTTCATATTCCTCCACATTCGAGAGGCCATCGCCATCCGCATCCTCCTCGGCATCGCTTGGGTCATAAGGGTTGAGGCCGGCTTGCAGCTCATCGAGGTCCGGAATACCATCCGCGTCTGCATCAGCATCACCCGAATCGTCTAAACTCACCGCATCTTCGTCAGCCAGACCCAAATCCTCAGTATCGAGGAACTGAAGTCCGTCTTCCGAAACATTCGTTGCAATGTAGATCTGGAGCCACACATCCGCTCCAGCGCCCATGGTGATCACAATGGGTTGTGCATCCTCCTGATCCGCGATCTCCGTCACCGCACTCACATCCAAAACATCCAGCGTCAAATCGGTGAGCCGATAGATGTTTCCATCCGTGTCAATCACCGCCCATCGGGTATTGTTTCCATCCACCAACATCGCTCCGCCCGTGAAGAGGGGCTCGTTGGCCGGGATCGCTTCCAATCGCAACGTTTCGGGAACGCCCACATCTTTCACATGGACCCCCACCATCTTGGAAACCGTCTCGGACGTGTACTCAACCGTTTCCTCATCGATCTGAACATCCACATTTGAATCCGGCACCATAAAGATGTAGAGCAATGGATCGTGAGTCGCCCCATCGACCAGTGCCACCCGCGTGGGCCAGGGGAGTTCCGCTGTGTAAACCTCCACATAATAATCCCCATCCAAGAGGTTCATCTCGCCCGTTTCCGGATCGATAGTTGCCACTTCTTGATACAGGGAGTTGTAAACCACCCATTCTTCAGACAGTTCCAAATCATCGACCAGGAATTCTCCATTTTCATCCGTGAAGTACTTGCTGTCCTGGTTCGCACTCGGCGTTTCGATCAATTCAAACACCCCATCTCGTTCACGTGCGATAACAAAAGGAATAGCCGATTCTGCAGGATCCAGCGACCCCTCAACACTGCCATGTGTTCCAGTGGTAGAACGCAAATGGATGTCCGGCACATAAACCTCAACCGACACCTCGGCGCCCCCGGTATTGCCCGCCTCATCCGCCACCCACAGCTTGAATTCGCGTGTTTCTAGATCGTCGTACGGCCCCACCGTCATCACCGGATCGTCCATATCATTCGTCGTGAGCCCATCCCCATTCGAATCGACCAATGGATCGAGATCATGGTAATAATCGATGTCATTGGTGGGATCGCCATCACCATCCTCATCCGTTTCCAGATCGGTATCGTAGTAATAGCTCACCACGTCGCTCGCACTGTCGAACGAGCCACTACCATCCAAATCCAAAGTTTTGAACACCGAAACCCGTTGATTGGAAGCCCCAATGTTCGCGTACGGATCATCATCATCTTCACAAATCTGCGGCGAGAGCAGCGTGGTCTCTCCCCAGGTGCCTCGCAGTCCATCCGTACGCATGGAACGCAATTGTGAGTAGTAATCCCCATTTTCCACCATAAACTCAATCGAAGGCAGGTCCGCATTCGCCAGTCCATACCAAGTGAAGTCGGAATCTTCATCAAACGTGGTAACAAAATTGGCCAGAGCGGAACGGTATTGAATGTCCACCTCTTTAAGGATGCTGATCGTCTCATCTTCAAACACCATCATGCCATCGTAGAAGAGTTGCGTGTCATCACTCGTGTCCTCTCCAATCACCTCCACCTGTCCGGTGGTCACCCGTAACGTGATGTCTCCGTAATAGGACGGGGCAATAGAGAAAATACCGTTGTCGTCCAAATGAATGTCCAGTTCACCCTCTTCTTCTTCAAACGTTAGGATGAAGTCACTTTCACGCATCGCATGAACCATATCTCCTGGAGAAACACTCATCATTCCAGAATCGGCCACAATCGTGCGCAACCGAGCTCCTTCTTCAATCAACGCATTCCCACTCACATCCGAGGCGCGCACCTGCGCATACTCCAGGGACGGCACCAACAGGCGCGCGCCATCCTTAATCTGCACCTCCCCATGATCATAGCTCAACGTGATCTTGCCATCCGTCGCAGTGATCACCGAGCCCGATACCACATTTTCGATAGCATAATCATCACTGCCATCGATTTCCAACAGTTCAAACGTCTCCGGATCCGCAGGGTTTAAGAAATGCGCCCAGTGCGTCCACGACGGCTCATCCATGTCCACTTCCGGCAACGCATCCACATAACGCGACTCATACCCCACCACCTCATCGTAAGCCGCCTGCCACGCCACCGAAACCGCCTCATTGTTCATGTCGGTCGGGCGATAGAGATCCACAACCGGCGAATCCGGCAGCAACGTCTCCAATGACGTGATGTCCGGATAGGAGGTCACATGATCCGGCGCTGAATATTGATTGTAATTTTCTTTGAGGAACACATCGGAGTCGTACGCGTAGAAAATATCGTCATCTCCATCATTTTCCATGTCGAGGAAGAGGAGATGAGACTCTTGATCCGCATCGGCGGTGTAATCGATGAGTCGCTCATTCACGCCCGCATCCGCGTTATAGATGAAGATTCCCTTATTCAATGCCTCGGGAAGTGTGCCCTCCGAAATCGAGCTGCCCGCCCCGGGATCCACACTGGCCAAGTAACGGTGTTCGATGGTTTCCAAATCTTCCAGTTCGGCTTCGGCCGGAGGATTGTCGGTCGAAGAAATGGTTTCGAGCAATTCACCAGCCTTTTCAAACGCTTCCTGTGTGCTGTACACCGTCGTGGTGTCGCCCGCATCGTCTTCCTGACGGGAAACGAGGAACGTATGGTCCGTGGGCTCAAATCCGCCTTGAGAGCCGGTTTCCGCAATCCAGCGGTTCAAATGGTCCCAATCGTTTGCCGATCCATCCAAATGGGCCGCTAAATAGTCCGTTTTGTCCGCCTCCTCCTC
>CAZEDN010000048.1:0-6906 GCA_964510905.1 uncultured Candidatus Peribacteria bacterium | reverse complement strand
GGGGGAAGAAATTCTTCATGGATTGAATCTTGAGATGAAGAAAGGAGAATTGCACGCGATCATGGGACCGAACGGTTCCGGGAAAAGTACGTTGTCGAATACGTTGATGGGCCATCCAAAATATAGAATTACGGGAGGGTCAGTGAAATTTATGGGAAAAGATTTGTTGGCGATGAAACCTGAAGAGCGTGCGCAACTTGGATTGTTTTTGGCGTTTCAATATCCCAAGGAGATTCCTGGGGTGAATTTGGTTTCGTTTTTACGGGCTGCGTACAATGCTCTTCGTCCGAAGGAGGAATCGATTTCGCTTTACCATTTTAAGAAAAAAATGCAGGAAATGATGGAGTTGGTGGGACTTTCGGCTGACTTTATGGAACGTTCGACCAATGAGGGGTTTTCAGGGGGTGAAAAGAAAAAAACCGAGATGTTGCAGTGGGCGATGTTGGAACCTCAATTGGCGATTTTGGATGAAACAGACTCTGGACTGGATATCGATGCCTTACGGACAGTCTGCGAAACCATTCAAAAAATCCGAAAACCTCATCAGAGCTTACTTCTCGTGACGCACTACCAGCGAATTCTCGACTACATCACCCCGGACAAGGTTCATGTGATGATGGATGGGCGCATCGTGATGAGCGATGGACCGGAATTGGCGCAACGACTCGAAAAAGAAGGGTATGAGTTCATTCGCGAACAGGTTGGACTTCGAAAACGATCGGGCCTCAAAGTTCTTAATCCGTCGAAATAATGGGCGCGCTGGACTATGTAAAAGACTTGAATCGAACCGTGTTCGATCACGCGGACTCGCAGGGATATGCCAAGAAAGCGCAAAAGGGATTGTCGGAGGATTTGGTGCGGCGTATTTCACGTGAAAAAAAGGAGCCGAAATGGATGCTCGAGCATCGATTGGCGAGTTTGAAAACGTTTGAGGAGATGGCGTTGCCGACTTGGGGCGTGGATCTTTCGGATGTTGATTTTGAGGACCTCATTTATTACGCGTCCCCAGAAGAAATGAAGGGTTATGCGACGAAATGGGAAGATGTGCCGGACGAGGTTAAACGGACGTTTGAGCGGTTGGGAATTCCTGAGGCGGAGCGAAAAGTTTTGGCTGGGACGGGGGCTCAGTACGATTCGTTGAATGCTTATCACAAATTGAAGGAGGAGTGGGAAAAAGAAGGAGTGATTTTTGAGGATATGGATGTGGCGTTGCAAAAGCATTCGGATTTGGTTCGGGAGCATTTCATGAAGGTGGTGCCGATGCACGATCACAAATTTGCGGCGTTACATGGTGCTGTGTGGTCCGGTGGCACGTTTTTGTACATTCCAAAGGATGTGCATGTGACGCAGCCGTTGCAGGCGTATTTCCGTATGAATGCGCAGTCGATGGGACAGTTTGAGCACACGTTGATCATTATTGAGGAAGGAGCGCGAGGACATTACATCGAAGGGTGTTCGGCGCCGAAGTATGGCACGACCTCGTTGCATGCTGGATGTGTGGAGATTTATGTGAAGCCAAATGCGCGGTTTCGTTACTCGAGTGTGGAGAATTGGTCGCAGGATACTTACAACCTCAATACCAAGCGCGCGATTGTGGATGAAAATGCGGTGATGGAATGGGTTGGAGGTAATTTAGGGAGTGGAAAGACAATGTTGTATCCGTGTTCGATTTTGCGCGGGAAAGGTGCGCGGGCGGATCATTTGGGTGTGGCATTGGCGAATACCGGACAGGTTCAAGATGTGGGTGCGAAAGTGATTCATGTGGGACCGGAAACGACTTCGACCGTGTTGTCGAAAGGGATTTCAAAAGGAGGAGGTGAGTCGACGTATCGAGGTCTTTTACAGATCAATAAAGGCGCGAAAGGTGCAAAGTCCAACATTCGTTGTGATGCGTTGATTTTGGATCCTGAGTCGCTCAACGATACGTATCCGGATATGAAGATTTATGAGGAGGATGTGTCGATTGGGCATGAGGCGAGCGTTGGTCGGATTAGCGAGGAGCAGCTCTTTTATTTGAGGAGCCGAGGGCTTTCGGAGGATGAGGCTATGGCGATGATTGTGAACGGATTCATTGAGCCGATCGTGAAGGCGTTGCCTTTGGAGTATGCGGTGGAAATGAATCGTTTGATCGAAATAGAAATGGAAGATTCTATTGGATAACTTTAATCATGAAAAAATTGCTTAAAATCGCGCCGGGACAGAAAGAAAATCTCACATTGGAGGAGGGGAAAGTGATGGTTGAAATTGGTGAAGGCGCAGAAGTTGAGGTTGTGGATGCGGTTTCTGGCGAGAAGTGTTTTGTTTTGGATAAAGATGCGTCGTTGCGATTGAAGATGTGCCGTGTGGATGGAGGAAAAGATGATGTGACTGTGGAGTTGAAGGGTGAGGGGAGTGAGGTGACTTCGGAGGTTGTTTTTCTTGGGCGCGAGGGGGAGCAGGATTTGCGGATTGTTCACCGGCATGTGGGCCGACATACTCGGTCCCGGATGCTTTCGAAAGGTGCGGTGGTTGGGCGGAGCAGAAGTTATGTGGTTGGCACGATTCGGATGGAGCCTGGGTGCTCGGGTGCAGATGGGATTTTGGAGGAGCGCAATCTGTTATTGAGCGATGAGGCGAAGATAGATGCGCAGCCGAATTTGGAAATTCGGCACGATGATGTGAAGGCGTCTCATGCGGCTACCGTCGAGCGAGTTGATGACGAAAAATTGTTTTACCTGGCTTCCCGAGGGATTCCTCAAAAAGAAGCAAAACGCTTGATCGTAGAAGGCTTCTTTGGTGATGCGCTTCCTGAAAGAATACTCAAAAAACTTTTAACCTCTCTATAATGCGAGATCGATTTCCGATTTTTCAAAAACATCCCACTATTACGTATCTTGATAATGCGGCGACCACGCAGCGTGTGGATACGGCACTCGATGCGTCGGACAGTTATTATCGCGAAATGAATGCCAATGTTCATCGCAGTTTATTTCCCATGGCAGAAGAGGCGACTGAGGCGTATGAAGGTGTTCGTGAGAAAGTTCGTGATTTTGTGAATGCGCGTGAGACTGAGGAAATTATTTTTACACGAGGTACGACCGAGGCGTTGAACCTTGTGGCGCAAGGTTGGGGGCGTAAGTTTTTGAAGCCAGGAGATGAGATTGTTTTGACCGTTTTGGAACACCATTCGAATCTTGTGCCGTGGCAGATGGTGGCGAAGGAGACCGGCGCGGTGCTGAGTTTTGTACCGATTTTGGAGGATGGCACTTTGGATATGGATACGATGGCGTCGCTGGTGACGGAAAAGACGAAAATGGTTTCGGTGACAGGTTTGTCGAACAGTTTGGGGACGGTTGTGGATTTGGAGCGAGTGGTGCAAATGGCGCGGAAGGTTGGAGCGAAAGTTTGTGTGGATGCTGCGCAGCTTGTGGCGCATTTTCCTGTGGATGTTCAGGCGTTGGATGTGGATTTTTGTGCGTTTTCGAGTCATAAGATGTATGGACTGACCGGTGCGGGTGTTTTGTATGGGAAACGCGAGTTGTTGGAGGCGATGGAGCCTGTTTTTGGGGGAGGTGATATGATTCGTGAAGTTCATTTGGAGAAAAGTACGTGGAACGATGTGCCGTGGAAGTTTGAGTCGGGGACGCCCAGTATTGCTCAGGTGATTGGGATGGGAGGAGCGATAGATTTTATCAAAGAAGTGGGATTCGACTTCATACAAAAACACGACAAGGAATTATTGGAGTATGCATTGGAGCGATTGGCAGATCTTTCGGAGGTGACCGTTTTGGGGCCTGGGAATTCACGTCAGCAAGTGGCGATTGTGTCGTTTTTAGTGAAGGATGTGCATCCTCACGATGTGGCGGCGATTCTTGGTCAAAACGATGTTTGTGTTCGTGCTGGTCATCATTGTACGATGCCGTTGATGAAGACTCTTAAAACACCTGGAACTACGCGGGTTAGCTTTTCGGTTTACAACGCTAAAGAGGACATCGATCGATTGATGGACGGTCTCAAAATGGTTATCCAAACGTTTAGGACGTTTAGGACCCTCTGAAAAATACACCGTTTACTGCAATTCCCATACTTTGGCTGCAAATTGTTCATACCTTCTCAACGTATCGCATTTGATACGTTTTGTCGGTTTTCACAATTTTCGCTCAAAGTGTGAAAATTTCGTTGCAACGTCGTATTTCCCAGAGGATCCTTTAGCGACTCATGATGCGGCGATCTTTTTTGAGTGCGTTGCGGACGATGAGTGGGAAAAGGATGATGCTGATGAGAACTGTGAGGACGATGCTTGAATATAGACTTGCGGGAAGGATTCCAAGTTCAAGTGCGATGAATGCGATTGCGATTTCGATGGTACCACGACTGTTCATTCCCCATCCTACGAGATAGAGTTGCTTCCAACTCAAGTCTTTTATGAACGGTTTAGACAGCATGGTTCCGGTCATTTTTCCGATCATGGCGAGAGCTATGATGACGAGAAAAATCCAGGGTTTTCCAATCAATGAATCAAGGCTGAATTCGGCACCCATACTGATGAAAAAGAAAGGGATTATGAGGATTTGGGCCCATTTTTCAAAAGATTGAATGGGGTGGTTTTCTCGTCCAACCCATTTGTGTACAAAAATTCCAACCACAAACAGTCCCAATGCGATGATGAGACGTGAAAATCCTTGAGCTACGAAATTTCCGGTTACCCAGTATATAAGCATCATGAAGAAGAAGAGGCCTATTAACTCTTCGATAATGCCGGATCCCATGAGAATAGCTCCGAGTTTAGTTCGTAATTTTTTGAGATCTAGGAGGACACTGGCTTTTGTGGCTTCTGCGGTGATGCTCATACAGATTCCGATGACGAGTGCGGTGTGTAGTGGGAATCCAATTGCGTAAATCACTGCGGTTCCTACAATTAGCGGAAAAACGGCTGCCATTATAGCCACAACAAATGAGTCTTTTCTTTCCTTAAACAACATCGACCACGAAATCTCAAATCCAGCCAAAAACATCAACGTATAAAATCCAAAATCTCCAATATGAGTGATTGCTTCCATATTTTCCCCGAGGATGGATTCTCTTAATGGACCAGATCCCAAAACAATCCCCGCGATAATCAATCCGATAACATGTGGCATCTTGAAACGTTCTGCAATTCGGGCGAATGCATACGCGATGAGTACACAGAGAGCGAGGGCAGGGATGAGATGCATGGCTCAGGGAGGGGTTTTTTAGTACTATAGCACACGACCCCCTAGGATTTTAACCATTTCAAAAATGAAGGAGTTTGCGATTCAGGTTTCAGAACAGGCAGCGGCGTATTTGATGGAACATTTTAGGAAAGATCCAGAATTGATGATGAAGCGAGGGACGGCCAAAGAAGTGGTCACTGAATACGATAAAGAGAGCGATCGGATGATTGTGGAAGCGATTCGCGAGAAATATCCGGATCATGATTTGCTGACCGAGGAAAGTGGGCGCATCGATAATGGTGGGGAGTATACTTGGATCATTGATTCTTTGGATGGGACCGGGAACTTTGCGGTGGGAAATCCATTTTTTGCGGTTTCGATTGGGGTGATGAAAGGGGATGAGTTGGTTTTGGGTGTTATCAATGCTCCTTTTTTGGGGGAGTTGTATGTGGCGGAGAAAGGGAAGGGTGCTTTTTTGAATGGAATGCCGATCCATGTGTCGGATGTAGATGATTTGGGACAGGCGTATGTTGCGAGTTGCGGAGGGGGTGAGGCGAACAATGTTCGTTATGGGAAGATTAATTCACAGATTTATCCGTTGGTGAAAGATTTGCGAAAACTGGGAAGCGCGGCGTTGGAATGTGCGTGGGTGGCATCAGGTCGGGCGGAGGCGTATTTCACGACCAAAATTTCAGAGTGGGACGTTGCGGCTGGGACTTTATTGGTCCAGGAGGCAGGTGGTGTGGTGAGTGATTTTGAAGGAAATCCGTGGAAGGCGGAAGAAGTTGATTATGTTTGCTCGAATGGGAAGGTGCATGAGGTGCTTTTGGGGGAGTTCATGTGATGAAATTACGCAATTGACAAAAAAGGTGATCAATGCTTTAATTTCCACCTTTAGTGAGCACTTATGGGAAATTGTGAATTTAAAGGTAGGCCTTGCCAAGAAACTCTACTCGTAGATAGAGAGCAGCAAACAGTGTGGCATTTACTGAGAAGAATGTGCGCTGGTGGCGGAACAGAGGACCCTATCGATACACGCAGCATTGGCGCTGATTTCGTATACGAACAAACAATGCCTCGAGCTGCCGCAGAACAGTACTCACAAAGAGGAGGAAGACTTCTTCATATACACTCATGTAAAAAGTGCTGCGATGTAGTTCGGGGCCACTTGCGCGAATTAGGACTACTTGACGAGAACGGTCCTGCGCCCAAAAGAGTAGCCGACGCTATTGAGCGCGCAAGAGTTCTTGAACGAATTGCCCCCGATGATTTAACGGATGAGGAAAGAAAAGAGCGTGTACAATTTGGTAACAACTTTCATCTGCTTTTTGTAGCCTTACAACTAGAAGGCACCAATACTAAGGGTTGGCTTCAGGACCGACTAGCTTTTTATTTACGTAGAGCAAGGGCACTAGGAGAACCTTGGGAGGAATTTTTAAGTAGAAACCAAACACTAATAGCTGAAATTCATAAAGCTAATGATGATGAAATGATATATCGTAATGCCTTCACAGTGATTAGGGATTTTTGGGATGCTAAAGATTTTGAAGGTGCAGAGACCTTTGAACATCAAATTGATCCCCAGTTAGGGATAAAGGCCATCGAAGTTCCGGTTTGGCGGCGATTAAATACCCTTTTAGAACAAGCCCACGAAGCAATGGTGGAGGTTGGAATCGATTCGACTCAATTTTATAGCTAAAGTCACCCTAGGGTGACTTTCTAACCTGTAAAT
>CAZEDN010000047.1:5701-6958 GCA_964510905.1 uncultured Candidatus Peribacteria bacterium | reverse complement strand
GGACAGGCTCTCATCCCCACCCTCACGGGCGGGGAGTTCCCGCTGGATTAAATCTTTCCAAGGCAATGTTTAAGACCATGCACGCTTACGTTGTTTCTGGAATATTCTCTATTATCCTTGGTCTCGTCCTAGGATATTTCGGCTTTATCGCCTAAAATTTAGGTTATTGGTTGAATGAAAATCATTCCCAATTTTTACGATCACCCCATCGTTCTGTTTTCGCTAAACCACTATTAACATTGGTGGTCACCTTCAACCCCGTTCCCGGATAAGTCTCCTCGATCGCGGCCACCAACACCTTACCGATTTTGCGTGCCACAAACGGCGGAACCGCTCCAAAATCACCGGAATAGTCATAGACCACAAGCTGCGGCGGCTCCTGTGTTGGAGGAATTTGTGTCTGTCCTCCTCCCCAAATATTTGAAGGATCCAGCCCATGCTGTCGCACCACCGCATCATGACTTCCCACATCCGCCACATGAACCCGGAAACGATGATCGCCCATATGTTCCAAAACAAATCGGGGCATACGTCTCAAATCTTCTACATCCACATTTCCCAACTCAACCTGGACACTTCGCTTAAACCGCTCCTTACTCAACCACTTCTGATGGTCTTCACCATGAAAACTGGCCGCCTGATCACGCGCCTCTTGCATGAGTTTTTCATGAAGTGCCGGCCCTCTCAATCGCGCCTCAAGCATTTTTCCCACATATCCTGATTCGCCCAACATGCCATGCACTTCTCTCAGCACCGTATTCATCAACTCATCAGGATCATCAACAATATCCTCCACCAATCCACACAACCACGCCTCTCCCTGATCAATGAAATCCCCAAAGTACAACATGTCACTGACCGTATCGCCTGACGTCACTCTTTCCCCAAAAACTGAACTTCCCATTCCTGGTCTTATCCCCAACTTCGCAAACGTAAACGCCGCAAAAGGCCCTTCCTTTTTAGCCGCAATTCGATGATCACACGCACACGCCAAACCTAGCCCTGCTCCGGTCGCCGGCCCATTCATGGCCGCGATGATCGGAATATCCAAATCCAACATGTCCAAAAACGATCGGTAGAATTGATAAATGGTCAAACGATTCAACTCCACCGAATTGCCTTGTTTCTCCTCAATCATATCGAAATCACCACCCGCCGAAAACACATCTCCTTCTCCCGTAATGATCAATGCATCCACATCCGCCTCTTTAATCTCATCAAGTCTACTTGAGTCAAACCATACACGTTTTTTTGAGC
>CAZEDN010000047.1:0-5691 GCA_964510905.1 uncultured Candidatus Peribacteria bacterium | reverse complement strand
TCCAACCTGAAAACCATCTTCAATCTCCTGAACCTCAAACCGCACCAAATCTTCATTCGGCTCCACGATCCGCTCCGCCGTAGCTTGCGCAATTTGCGTATAAAAATGATCCCACAACCGAGCTCTCATCTGCTCAATAGTTCGAAATACATCCGCCGCCGCCACCTCAACATCATTCCCCGACAGTCCAAGGTGCTCCGGGAAAGCCCCCACACAATCAATTTCATCACGCCAAGCCTCCGCAATCGCCTGTTGAGGCTCTCGCCCTTTTCGATCCAGTAAAAATCGGGCATCCCGATACGACTGTCCAAATCGTTCCATCAATTCATTCCCCAACGGCCCCAATCCACGCGTGATCTCACGCTCCAGCCGCGCATCAATCATATCGCTCAATAAAGTTTCACTCATATTTGCGGAATTAAAAACAACAAAAGGTCCCCATTCTCTCAGAAACTGGCCATTTGTCAAAGGAATTGACAAAAAAACCATTCTAAGCAAAGATTAAAACCTTTCACTCCAAATTACTATGGATTTACAATTAAAAGATGGCAAAACAGGAGACGACACCGCTGAAGCACTAGCCGCAGCCAATGACCTATTGCGCGATCTCCTACCAGATAATTTTGGCCCAGAAAAAAGCAACCCCGCAAGATACGCCCTGTTCAGAAGAGGGGGGTTCTCAGTCCTCAAAAGGATGTTGAAAAAAAATGAACCTACCCTAGGAGGGAACATAACTCAAAACAGAGACTTACTAAGGGAATTCACTGATTTAGGACTCATACATATTGTCATGAGAGGAGAATCGGGTCACATAAGAAGCCACACCTATGAACTTACCGAAATCGGCCGACGTGTAACCTTGGTCTACGACGCTCTCACGAAATTATTACACGGCATCAAGGAATAGGTTATAATGATTGCGCATTTTAACCCCCTCCTCATGAACTTTAAACGGTTCCTCCTGGCGAGCATCGCGGTTTTCGTGGTGTACTCAGCCCTCAACATGGTCATTCACGGACCAATCTTAGGAGCATCATACGAAGCAACTGCAAGTATCTGGCGCCCAGACATGATGGATCTAATGTGGATCATGTACATAACCACCGGTCTTTTCTCTCTGTTATTCGTGTTCATTTTTACAAAAGGATACGAAAAGAAAGGAGTAATGGAAGGACTTCGCTATGGTCTTCTCGTCGGCCTACTCCTAAGTGTGATGGCCTTCAATCAATACCCCGTCTACCCAGTCCCCTTCATGATGGCGTTGCAATGGTTCATTTATGGAACCATCCAAATCACGCTGTGTGGAGTGGCCACGGCACTGGTGTATAAAAAGTAGCTTGACCCTTACTTAGGTTTCCGCTAAAAAGACAGAGCAACAAAACGAATGCTCTGCTTTTAGCGCATTCCTCGCCTAAGTCACCATTCGATGACCTGGCGGGACATCTCGAGCTCACAGAATCACCCCAAGCGGGTGCCAAAAGGCCGAGATAATCGGTCCTTTTTTAAATCTTAACCAAAAAGACCATGCCAACCGCAAAAAAAAGCACCACCACAAAGAAACCTGCCTCCAAAAAGGCAGCACCCAAAAAAACCACGGCTAAGCCTAAAACCGCCGCCAAAACCAAAGCCGCGGCCGAAAAAGCCTCCAAAAAGGAGACCGCAACCGGGAAACAACGCATTCGCATCAAGATCAAAGCGTTCGACCACAAGGTGATCGACGACACCACACGCCTCATCATCGAAACCGCAGAACGCACCGGCGCCGTCATCTCCGGTCCCATTCCACTCCCCACCCGAATCGAGAAATTCACGGTCAATAAATCCACATTTGTACATAAAACATCCCGTGAACAGTTCGAAATCCGCACCCACAAACGACTCCTCGACATCAACGAAAGCAGCAACAAAACCATCGAAGCTCTCTCTGGCCTGAGCTTGCCCGCCGGTGTGGATATTGAGATCAAAATGATTGCAGCGTAACCAAAAATTCGAGGATTGCTTCGGAAAACGTCCCCCGAAAGGGAGAAAGGTTCTCCGAGGATCATGATCCGAGGAGGTTCTTTCCAGTTAACGAAGGAATCCTCGAATTTTCCCTTGACTCTAACGAAAGGGCCCGCTAATCTAGGCGGGCCGTTTTGTTATTCTCCTGTTCTTCAGGAGAGCGCGCGGAGGCCGGTCTCCCCGAGACCATCAGGTCAAAGCGCCTCACTCACCTCTTCCAAATGACTGGAATTCTCGGTCGAAAAATCGGTATGACACGCATCATTCAAGATGATGGCCGCGTGATCCCCCTCACAGTGGTAGAGTGCACCCCTAATGTGATCACTCAAGTAAAAACCGCTGAAAAGGACGGATATCCGGCGATAGTCCTCGGGTTTGACGCGTTGAAAAAACCGACCAAAACCAAGAAATTTCGCTTCGCACGCGAATTCAAGACCATTGAAAACGAGGAATCTGAACCCAAGAAGGGTGACGAAGTAAAAGTCGACATCTTTGAAGAAGGAGAATCGGTCAAAGTGACCGGGATCTCCAAGGGTAAAGGTTTCCAAGGAGTCATCAAGCGTCATAATTTCTCTCGAGGCCCTGAGACACACGGTTCACACCACCATCGTGAGCCCGGTTCCATTGGAATGTGTGCCAAACCAGCCCGCGTTCTAAAAGGAAAGAAAATGCCTGGCCAAATGGGAAATAAGCAAGTCACGCTCGTCAATTCCGCCATTGCCTACATCGATTCTGAGAAGAATTTATTGGGCATTCGAGGAGCCGTCCCAGGTGCCAATGGAGGATTCGTCATTATCCGAAAAAAATCTTAATTAATTTATGAAAGCAACCGTTTACACACAGACTGGAGAAAAGAAAGGAGAAGTCACTCTGAATAAAGACATCTTTGGTATCGAGGTGAACGAGGGATTGATCCATCAAGCACTCGTGATGCAACAGGCTAACAGCCGCCAACCCATTGCCCACACCAAGACCCGAGGCGAAATCAGGGGAGGAGGCCGCAAGCCTCACCGTCAAAAAGGAACAGGACGTGCACGATTCGGATCGACTCGGACCCCCATCCAAAGAGGTGGTGGTGTCGTCTTTGGCCCCCGCAACACCCGAAACTTCACCAAAATGATGCCCAAGAAGCAACGACGAAAAGCTCTATTTTGTGCCCTATCGTCCAAAGCCAAAGACAATCAAGTATTGGTTCTCGAAAAATATGAGGGTGATGTAAAAACCAAAGCGTTCGCTGAAATGATCAAGAAACTCCCGGTCGAACGCGACGCACTCGTCATCATCCCTGAAAAAAACGAATCCATCCAAAAATCCACTCGCAATCTAGAAAAGGTGAAAACGATCCTCGCCAACTACATCAATGTTCAAGATCTCCTCAAGTACCACACACTAATCTTCCTTAAAGATTCACTCCCTAAACTCGAAGAAACTTTCCTCAGAGCGGAGCGAAGCGAGGCTCACCGAGAGAAGAAAAGCTCGACACAAAAAAAGAGCGAATCCCAATCGGGATTGGACGAAAAAGCTAATAAATAATTCTCCAAATGGATCTCCACTATGTAATTCTCAAACCGGTTGTCAGTGAAAAAACCACCCAAGAGGAGGCTCAAGGGAAATACACCTTCATGGTTGCCCGCAAAGCCACCAAAATCGATGTCAAAAACGCGATCAAAAAACTGTACGGCGTGAATGTCACTGATGTCACGATGCGCCCCATTCAAAAGAAAACTCGAATCGTAGGACGTGGACGTGAGATCGCCAAGCGAGCCGCCGGAAAAAAAGCCACCATTAAGGTAGAAACCGGCAAAAAGATCGATATCTATAAATTTTCAACTCCTAAGAAAAAATAATCTCTACTCATGGCCGTTAAAAAGGTTAAAGGAACCACACCGGGTCGTCGAAACATGAGCTTCTCCAACTTCAAAGAAGTCGTGACGACGAACAAATCCGAAAAACGGTTGCTCAAATCCAAGAAACGAGGCTCTGGACGCAACAGTCAGGGTCGTATCACGGTTCGTCATCGTGGAGGAGGCGCAAAGTCTCACTACCGAATGGTCGACTTCAAACGCACCCATAACCTAGATATCGAAGGCCGTGTAAAGGAACTCGAATACGATCCCAACCGAAACGCCTACATCATGCTGGTGGTCTACAAGAACGGAGACAAGCGATACCACCTCGCTCCCGAAGGAATCAAGCAAGACGACAAAGTCATGACCGCCCCACGCACCAAAGTTAAACCTGGAAATCGGCTCCACATTCAAAATATTCCCCTCGGATTCGACATCTACAATATCGAACTTCAACCGGGGAAAGGAGGGCAAATCGTCCGCAGCGCCGGTACCTCCGCAAAACTTATTTCCCTGGAGGGCAAAATGGCCCAAGTCCAATTGCCATCCGGAGAAGTGCGTTTTGTTCCCAAGACCACTTTTGCCACCGTTGGCGTGGTTAGCAACGCAGAGTTCAGCAATATCAAGATCGGAAAAGCGGGTCGAACTCGCTGGAAAGGTCGCCGACCACAAGTCCGTGGTAAAGCGATGAACCCTTGCGATCACCCCCATGGAGGAGGTGAAGGAGGTTCTCCGATTGGATTGAAGAATCCCAAGACCCCTTGGGGCCTTCCTGCTCTCGGCGTTAAAACTCGCAAGCCTAAAGCGCGCACCAACATCTATCGCATTCGCGATCGCAAAGGCAATAACCTTATTAAGACCAACTAAATATGTCTCGAAGCTCTAAAAAAGGTCCTTACGTTGATCCCAAACTGCTTAAAAAAGTGGAACGGCTCAACGACACCAAACAGAAAAAAGTCATCAAAACTTGGTCTCGAGGTAGCATGATCGCTCCGGACTTCGTCGGTCACACCTTCGGCGTCCACAACGGCCAAAAGCACATTCCTGTATTTGTCACCGAAGAAATGGTCGGTCATCGCCTCGGAGAGTTTGCTCCTACGCGCGTGTTCCGAAGTCATGGAGGAAAACTCGCTAAAGCTTAAACAATACTAATCACTACACTCTAAAATGATCGCGCACCTACGAAGAATTCGGATCTCTCCAAAAAAAGCGAACCTCGTCGCGGCGATGGTCCGTGAAAAACCGGTCAAAGAAGCGCTGTCGATTCTAGAATTCACGCCAAAAAAGGCGGCCAAAGTCCTCTATAAAGTGATCCAATCCGCCGGATCCAATGCCGAAAACAACTTCAAGCAAGACTTAGGAACACTCGTCGTTAAAGAGATCGTTGTGAATGAAGGACCCACCTACAAGCGATGGCAATCGGTCTCGCGTGGTCGTGCCCACCCCATTCTCAAGCGCACCAGCCACATCACTGTAAAGGTAGAGGCTGATCCTACCCTCGCTGCGCCAGCGCCACCAAAGAAAGAAGAAACTCCTACTAAAAAAGATTCTAAAAAATCCTAATCACTCCCCTATCCTATGGGACAGAAAGTCAATCCAAATGGACTCCGTATCGGCATCATCAGAAGCTGGGACTCAAACTGGTTCGCTGGGAAGCACCAATACAAAAAGCTGTTCCACGAAGACATCAAGGTGAGAAAATTCATCAAGAAATACTTCAAGGAAGGGTACATCTCTAAAGTAGAGATCCTACGCGATGCCAACATGACCAGTCTCATCATTCACACGTCTCGTCCCGGTGCGATCATCGGACGACAAGGCGAAGGGATTGAAAAATTCCAAG
>CAZEDN010000046.1:0-6967 GCA_964510905.1 uncultured Candidatus Peribacteria bacterium | reverse complement strand
CCTCGACGCGCATAAGCTCTTTTGTCCCAAGTACCTGAATGGAAAAACCTTCAAATCCCGGCTCCCTGCAAACCTGATCCGCATCATCTTGAAGGTAAACGCCATGCTCAGGATCGCCAGGTTCCATCTCAACCTTAGGGATTTCTCCATAACGAGGCATGGGCGCAGGTGGGGCCTCCACTTCGGTGATTTTCCCAACCAATTCTGCCTTAAATTCTTCCAAAATGGCATCTTTAGAACGAGCCCCAAAGGAAGGTTCAAAAATAAATACATGTCGTTCAGGATCATCTTCTGGGGATTCATCTTCCTCGCCCAAGTCTTCCGGACGATCGATCTCATAACTCACCCTAATCGTACGTACTTTGGGCTCTTCAGGGTCCTCATCCTTTTCATGAGGGAATCCAATGATTGTTCTCCCTTCTACATAAACCGTATGATCATCGAGCGCCCCAGACATCACGAGATCCTCTGCAGCGTCTTTAAAATCTTGAGTTCCAGGTGCCTCGAGGATAGGAGCCGTTTCAAAGGCACTAGAAGGGTCTTTCTCCGGTTGAGGATACTTGGGCTGATGTATATCCATGGCAAAAAGTTTAGTTTTAATCATTACATTATACCTCAAAACTAAACTTAAGGCAACACCTAACCCACGCGCGTACGCAAATCCTTAATGTTCATATCAACACATTTTCCACGAAGACGCTTCAGAAGAATAGTTTTCTTGAATTGAACCTGTTGAGCCCAGCCTGAATCGGTCACCGAAATCTTCAAAACACCACCCTTAAATGACACCGGCTGCACCGATTCGTCAATCGCGTCATTCCAAACGCTTTTGGCGATTTCTCGAAAATGATGACACACAAGTGAGCCTTGCACCTGCCGTTCCAGATTATATTGGCGCGTCACTTTGGGGAGGAGTTGATTGAGGGGGGTGAATTCAGTTTTTCCCATGAGTAACGCGATTATAGAGATTCAACGTCTCTTCCGCCATGGCTTTCCATGAAAAATTGTTGACGCGCTGGAGACCATTTTCACAAAGGGTAGATTGGACCGTTTCGTCGAACCAAACATCGGCAATGGTTTGAGCCATATCTTCGGGGTCACGAGGATCGAAGAAGCGAGCATTGTCTTGGCCACAAATTTCGGGGAGACAAGAGGTGTTCGAGGTCACAACAGGAGTGCCACAGGCCATGGATTCGAGGGGCGAAAGCCCAAAACCTTCGTACAGAGACGGCAAGACATAGACTTTCGCCGCGTTGTACAAACGGACCAGCTCATCTTCCGGCACCAAACCGGGCAAAACGACACGATTTTCCAATCCCAACGAATGAACCGCCTGCTTGACCTCGGGATAATGAGGATCTTCCCGTCCCGTGATCACCAATTTCCCCTTAAAATCACGCCTCTCGCATAACTGAGCGAATGCCTCCAGTAAATTCACCAAATTCTTATGACTCCTCCACACACCGGTATATAAAAGGATTTCCTCCTTCTTAATCGTCGGATCAATCTTGAACTCTTCCGCCACCCCTTCATAAATCACCGCCACTTTTTCAGGATCCACTTTGAGTAATTCCACCAAATCTTTTTTCGTATTCTCCGAAACCGCGATGACCCCCTTAGAACGCTTCACGATAGACGACAATACAAGATGATACGCTGCGCGGTAAAAAGGCGAAGTCATCTTCTTCCCCGGGAAAAACGACAACGTCAAATCATGGATCGTCACCACACTGGGTCGTCGATACAAAACAGGCGCATTGAAGTGAGTGAAATGCATAAGATCCAACTTCGCCCCCACCAAAAGCCGACAAAATTTAACCTGTTCCTCCCACGAATAGTGCGGAGCATTCACCAAAACTTTGGTCACGCGTTCATTGGGCGACTCAAATTCTGAAAAATGCGGATCATTCATAAAGAGCACATACTCATTTTCCGAATCCATTTCGAAAAGGTGCTGCGTCAATTCATACACATATCGCCCGATCCCAGTGAAGGACGGCGAATACATCCGTGCATCGATACCGATCCGCATAGATAAGGGTTATGAGCGCCCCCACTATATATTATTTTTGAAAAATTGAAGACTTGAATTAGAATAGCCCCCTGTGTTCTTTGAAAAACCGCATAAACAAGCGGATAATTCCGTGGAATGGTAAGCCACAGCTCGGTAACAATCGCCGGAGCTCGTGATTTCTTCTCCGCGGATCTTGTCCGCTTGGAGAGAAAACAGCCAAAAAGAACAACGGAGGGGAAACCCGTGAATCAAAAACCTCAACACGAAACTCAACCTCAACACGAACCATTCCGGTTCAACCCCATCCATACATTCTGGGTGGGGGCAACCCTCTTCCTGCTCGGATGCATCGCCATGATGGTCGCCACCGTGTGGGCCAAGGCGATTCCTGGAGTTGAGCACCACGTGTTCATCTTCACGAAGGTGCCCTACAACCTCCACGCCGTGTCCTGGTGTGGACTCGCCTTCGCGGTGATCGGATTGGCGCTCATGGGATGGACCTTCGTGGTCGACGTCCTCCTGCCGATGCGTCGAGCCGATCGAGCCAGTCGATCCTTCCGCGGCTCGAGGAGAGAGCCATGATGCGTCACCGCCTTCGGACGACAGCCATCACCTGGGGAGGAATCTTCCTGTGCCTGCCGCTCCTTCTGGTCGCGATCACAGGAGCAGACGGCATGGGATCCATGATCGAATCCTCCTCCACCAACCACTCCGTCTTCAGCTTCGTGCTCGCACCAATCTTCGCGGGCGCAATCGGCTGGCTTCTGCTCCGCAGAAGGGGGAGGTGAACCATGGGCGGTGAACGCAAGTTCGTCGGGCTCATGGCCTGCGCCTTCCTGACAGGTCTGGTCTCCGGCCTCCTCGCATGCTTCCACTGCGAGGCCTGGGTGGTGGGCGAGCACGACACCGACATCGGGACAGCTCTAGCCGTCCTGATGAGCAACGACAGCAGCATCGGCTTCGGGACAGTCGTCGGCATGTTCACGATGTTCGTCTCCGGAAGCCTGCTGGTGGAAGGGTACGTGACGAAGGAGGGCTGGATGCTCGGACTCCTGACCATACTGAGCCTGCTCTCGGCTCAGTGGACCTGGTGCATGATCGCACTGGTCTTCTGGCTCAGCACCTGGCGAGGGGTCCTCCCCTTCAGGAGCCAGTGATGGAGCCTCAACGTTGTCCCTCTTCCCAACAATCGGGGAAGAGGCCGCTGTGGTCATCGACTTCAAAAACAATTTCTCTCCAAGCGACATACTTTTTATTGCCAAAAACAGCAACCCAAGCTATCATCGCGTTCGCCAGACCTTACAGAGGTCGCGCCAAGTATTGCGGGGGCGTAGCTCAGTTGGTTAGAGCGTCTGCCTGTCACGCAGAAGGTCGCCGGTTCGAGTCCGGTCGTCCCCGCCACTATAAACCTCTTCGATATGGATGAATGCGAATGCGGAACCCATTGCCCACCCTGCGAGGAATGCAGTAGTCCGGAATGCGCTTGTACGTGCGATGGTGATCTCGAAAATGAACATTATGAAAAACCAAAATCAACCGCCGACGAAGGCCTTGAACTGTTTTCATGAAATCTCTTCTCTACAAACTCCATTTAAAAAAAGAAGAAGCAGGAGGATTTAGAAATCTGCTTTTACATACAGCGTTCGCGTTGACGCTCACATCCGGACTCAGTTATTTCTTAGGGCTGCTCCGGGATCGATCCTTCGCGACAACATTTGGTGCCTCCTCAGAGCTCGATATTTACAACGCCGCATTTGTCATTCCCGATCTGTTTTTGGCGCTCCTCGTGACCGGCTCACTCTCAGCCGCGTTCGTTCCGATTTTCAGTAATCTCGACGAGCACAACAAGAAAAAAGCGATTCAATATACCAACCAAATCATAAGCTTCGGCCTTATCATTCTCGCGGCCGTTTGCGTGATCTTCGCAATCACACTCCCATATTTTGCAGACTTCCTAGTCCCTGGGTTTGATGAACTCAAACAAGTGGAATACATCCAGGTAACCCGCTTAATGCTACTTTCACCACTCATTTTCGCGGTGAGTAATGCGTTCGGAAACGCACTCATCAGCGTAAAACAATTTTTGTGGTACGGCCTCGCGCCGGTCATGTATAACATCGGAATAATCATCGGAGTCTTCCTTTTTGCGCCACATTTTGGCGTTTTTGGATTAGTTATGGGAACGATTCTTGGGGCCCTCATGCATCTCGGAATTCGCACCCCGTCCATGATCAAATACGGATGGCGTCCGAATTTCTCCCTCAAAGTCAGCACTGAAATAAAAGAGACCATCAATCTCATGATCCCCCGCATCGCCCAACTCGGCATGTGGCAAATTTTGCTGTGGTGGTTTGTCCGGCTCGCCAGCCAGTTAGAAGAAGGATCCGTAACCATCTACGCATTTGCACGTAATTTCCAAAGCGTCCCGGTCAGCCTCATCGGCATTGCGATCGCGCTCGCCGCTTTCGCAAACCTCTCGCACGCCGCGGCCCAAAAACACTACAAACAATTCGCCCAAACCGTCCGCAAAAAATCGCTCACAATCCTTACCACCACAACTCTCGCCGCGATCGCCCTCGCCCTCATTAGCTACCCCCTCATCGACATCCTCCTCGGCGGCGGCAAGTTTGACGATGCTGCCGTCGCAGCAACCGCTGCACTCCTGTTGGTATACTGCCTTTCCATCCCGCTCGAAAGCATCGTCCACCTCCTCGCCCGCTCTCATTACGCCCTCAAAAACACATGGCGCCCCTCCACAATTCACGTCTCCACCATCGCCTTGACCATGGTCGCCAGCACCTATTTCCTCCCCGAAATCGGCCTATTCGCCATACCAGTCGCCTTCGCCATCGGCCTCACCTTCCAAGTCCTCCTCCTTACACTCTCAATCATCCAACTCCTAAGAACGCTCCGCCCACAAGAACGAATCAAACACGCGTTGCATATCGATTAAATCCCCATCGAAAACTTACTTAAGCACCAAAACCCTCTTCCCCCCTTCCAAAATCCCTTCATCATCCATCACTGCCGCATCATCCCAATCGTGCAACGCGCTCATCAACACATCATACGAATACACAAAGCTCTCCCCATGCCGCGTCCCCACATCATTCGTAATAAACCGCTGAGAGTCATACCCACGAATCACCAAATTGTGATACACCGGACCTTCACCTGTGAAGTAAGGATTGCCCAAATAGCGACCCGCAAACGGCGCCACAACAGGATATCCCGCATTCAAAAACCCCTTCAAATCCTCAACACTCGGATCTTCGACAATCTCCCAATCCGTCCAATCTAAATACTCACTCGCCATCTCCGCGGTCTGCGCAATCGTCGTGTGTTCATAATCTCCAAAATACTCAATCTCCCATTCAATCATCGCCAATAAATCTGCCTCAAATTCCTCCATTGTTGGCTGCAAACCGGACACATAATAGTACGCCAAAAGTAAACTCGCCTCCTCGCACGCCTCCTGATAAGGCTCGCCCCAGTCCCCTTGTGGCGCCTGCGAATAGAAAGGCACGCCCAGGTTCAATTCGTCCCCATAATCGGCCGTTTTTGTTGTGCTCACCGGGACATCGCTCTTGTATTGCGCTTCTTGGATCCCCGAGGGCCAGCTTAGGGCACACCCCGCGAGTAACCACACCATCATCACCCCAACCAATATCCGTAATAAAAACCGCATAAAAAGGTTTAACTAAAAGGTCACACATACTATGCTACCAGTGACCGCTTGTCTACCTTTAACCTTTTCATCATGAAGAAACTAGGAATCATCGTGGTTATCCTGGCGCTCTTGGGAGTCGCCTTTGTCACCGGATACTATTTTGCCAACCCCACTGGAGAAACCTCTACAGATGCAGAAGATGAAGTCACCGACGACACCGAAACCGACACCTCAGACGACATCGCCTTCAAAGCCACGATGGAAGAACTCGACACCGAAACCATGATGGCACCATACAAAGAGGCTGTCACAAACGCATACTACTCAGAAACAAGTGATTGGCACGAAAACGCTGAGGCCGCCTGGGAATTCAAAAAGGACTACTTCAATTTTTATGAAGTCGGGAAATTCATCAACACCGAAAGTGAGTATCACGACCAAAAAGTAATCGTCCTAGATGATGGCTGCGACGGAATGTGTATGTACGCCTACCTCTATCGTTTTGCATTGGACGAAGAGACTGGCGAACTCACCTATTTCCCTGCGCACTCCAACGATGGCGAACCAGATTATCTAGCCTCACTATTTGAAAATAAGGACGAAAGCACAATCCCGGAACTCGCTCTCCCAGAAACAATTTCCGAAGATGGATGGGCCCTCACAAAAGCGCAAGAAGATGTGTTTTACAGAACAGGAGATCTTGGAGATGAATTGAATATCAAAACGAACGAGCCCGTTTATGAAGTCTTCGACTACAATCCAAAAGTTGGGAAAATCTACCATTACAACACAAGCGGCGGTGGATGCTTTTACGTCCAAGCCAAAGACGGGTCGATTGCTCGATACGATCTAAATCCCGGATTTTTTGACGAGGGGGCTTCCACAATCGTTCAACAAGACGACGGCCATCAAATCGATATTTCAAATGACTATTTTTACACCACAGCCGGGTGCGGCGTGATGGGAAACTGTTATTTCTACGAAGAAGACGTGACGAGTGACCAATTGATAAAAACAGGAGAGACCGAAGAAGGAGAAGCCTTTTATGTGGCCAAAGGTGCCATGGAAGATGCAACCGAAGAAAGTGGAGCCAGCGCCGCCCAAATCTACGTTGCCGAATCTTACGAATCCTATTCATCTTATGGGGAAGCCAGAGCGCAATACGACGAAACCACCGAAGCGCCCATGACTTTTCAAGAGTACACAGCGCTGCCAGGGGTTGTTTTTTGGGAGGATCCATTGGGTCGCTGGGTGGCATTGATTCACAACGATGCCAAGTTGCC
>CAZEDN010000045.1:0-7102 GCA_964510905.1 uncultured Candidatus Peribacteria bacterium | reverse complement strand
ATTAATGACGAAGTCACGTTCATGAGCAGCTCATACGATGATGACGGAAGTATTACTTCTTACACATGGGATGTGGAGGGTGATGGCTTCTATAACAACACAACTCAAACCGAATCCACATTCAATTATATGTACGAATATTCAGCCCCTGAGGGAATTGATGTACGATTGAAAGTCACCGATAATGAGGGAGCTACTGCAACGTCAGACCCTGTGACGATTTACATCGACACATTGACCGAAGATCCAGAAGCCGCCTTTCTTTACGAGGTGAATCCAAGCGAAGACAATCCGTTTGAAGTGCTCTTCGAAAGCACATCCACCGCGGATGAATCCAATGGGGCAACAATCGCTCAATACAAGTGGGATTTCGATACCGATGTAGACAGCAACGGGAACGGCACCAAAGATGATGATGCCGATTCTACGGAAGAAAACCCAACATACTTTTATGAAGATTTTGGAACATATCGTGTGAAACTCATCGTTACGGATAATGAAGGCAATACGGATGACGTAACCAACACCATCCAAGTGATCGAAATAGAAGAGCCGGTCGCCTCGTTTGATTACGACAGGAGCAATCTCACTGTAACGTTCACCAATGAATCATCGGTTGGGGCAGGAGCAACGATCGAAAGTTACGATTGGGACTTCGGAGACGGGGAATCCAGTGGAGAAGAAAGTCCAGAACACAGCTATGAAGATTACGGGAACTATACTGTGAAATTGACAGTAACCGACGATCTAGGACGTGATGTCACAGAGCAGGCTACTATCGATCTTGAAGAGCCTGACTTGGATGATTTGGAAGCATTCCTCGGAGCCGACCCAGGAATCAGCCAAGAAGGATCAGACAACAGCATCCACATCGACCCAAGCGTGGTCAATCTTGATGGATACGCCACCGTGACTTTCTACTTTCGAGCAGAGGGAGTATACGGAACGCCCACCTTCTGTATTGACCAAGACCTCGACTTTGACAGCAATGGAAATGGAGACAGCTATGACGATTGTGATCCTTCAGATGTGGTCGCGGGGACCGAAACCCTCTTCTATGAAGACGGGGTTCACGTACTCACGTTCAATCAGGATTGGCAGCCCATTACGGTCCGGTTGACGGTGACCGATACCGCCACCGATCAGTTCGATCCAAACCGAAAAGACACAGTAGATGTGGGAATCGTTTTCGATGAAGAAATCGAAGAATTACAGGCCTCAGCGAGTGCTTTGCCGGTGACCACAGCCGAAGCAGCTTACATCTTCGCAACGGCATTGCTCTTTACCATCCTAGGAGCAAAGATTTATACTCGAAAAGAATTCACTCAATAAATCAACTAATCCCTCCCTCATGGTTGACGAAAATGTACCAACACCGGGGCTGACCCCACCCGAGAAGCCGGAACAACCCGAATCTCAACCGGCACCGCGGCCAGCACCTCAGCCGGCGCCCAATCCGGCTCCTGCGCCACCACCGGCACCACAGCCGGCAGCACAACCCGCCCCACAGCAGCCCACCCAAGACGACAAAGCCAAGAAAAAAGCGCTCAAAGAGAAGAAAAAGAAGAAAAAACTGCTCATCACATTGCTCGTGACGGTAGCAGCGGTGTTCTTTTTCGTTTTCATCATCGCCTTTTTCATCTTGAGTCAATCGGGGACAGGCCCCAACCCTATGCTTCAGCTATTTGGAGTGAGCGAGGAAGAGTTGTATCCCTTTCTCATCACCATGGCCAACCTATTCTTTGGGCTGTTTGACTTCACCGCGTTCATCGTAGCGCTCATCGGAGTTTTCATGACCGCTATGGCCAAGAAAGAAGACAAGAAGGGCAAGAAACGCGGAATGGTGATGCTCATGGCAGGAATTTTATTCTTCGTATTGTTCTCTGTGACATGGGCAGGTTCTTATTTCTATCTTCAAGAGCAAAAGGCTAAATACGCTCAATCCGGAGAAGAAATTCAATACATCATCACCGAACCGGAAGAACCCAAAAATCTTACTGCGCCTGCATCGATCAAATTCGACGCGTCCAAACTTCCCGTCGATGAGAATAAGTTCGAAATCATCACACACGAATGGAATTTTGGAGACGGGAGTACAGCCACCGGGCCCACCGTCACGCACCTCTATACTTCAAAAGGAGAGGCAGGCGGTCGCTACATCGTTGAATTGTATGTGACGTACCGCGATCGAGCCACAACTGAAGAAGCGGTCGAAACCTTTACCGTGGATGTGGTATTCGCCAACGAGAAGGTCAACGCCTTCTTTACGGCAGATCCATCTTCTGGAGCGATTCCGCTCACCGTTCATTTTGATGCTGCGGACAGCCTTGATCCAGACGGAGAAATCGTGGAGTACGAATGGGATCTCGATGGGGATGGACAATACGATGACGCGGAAGACATCACTGCCGAGTACACGTATGAACGATACGGCGATTACGTCGTGGGACTTCGTGTGACCGATAACAATGGGGAAACCGACACCATGGAGGTTACGATCAACGTTCATGAAGGAAACAAACCCACCGCAACGATCGATGTGGATTTAGAAGCCGATGACGTGCTCTATACGGGCAACGAATATCTATTCAACGCCCTCGACCCCTCAAGTCCCAACGGATCGGTCACCGGGTATGAATGGGATTTCGGCGATGGTAGTAGTGTGACGAAAAACCGAAGCGCCAGCCACACGTATGAAACAACCGGAACCTATGTGATCAGTCTCAACCTCACCGACGAGGAAGATGCTGTGAGCACTATAGAGATGTACGTAGATGTCGAAACCGAAGCCAGCGCTCCCACACCAAAGATCAACACCGATCAAGCCTGGAGCTCCGATGGAGGAGAGAGCGAAATCATGGGCGAGGTGCCCTTCACTGTAGAATTTTCCGGACAAAACAGCACCGATCCCGACGATGACATCGTGAACTACGAATGGGACCTCGACGGCGATGGGACCATCGACGAAGCAGGGGAGAAAGTGACATTCACCTATGAAGTAGCCGGTGACTACGAAGCGATTCTGTACGTGGAAGATTCCGAAGGACACGAGAGCATGGCCGGTATCACCGTATTTGTGGAAAACCAAGCCATCAGCGCCGCTCTATCCGCTAGTGCATTGAACGGAGAAATCCCACTCACGGTTACATTCGACGCCTCTGGATCCAGTTATCCCGAAGGCCAAATCGTGAACTACCGATGGGACTTTGGGGACGGAACGAGCCGCTACGACAACTCTCAAGTCAACTACACATTTGATTCTGTGGGAACCTTTACCGTAATGGTCACCGCCATCGCCTCGGATGGATTGGAGGCGGATGCATCGCTTTTCATCAATGTTCTTCCTGTCTCACTGGATGCGTGCTTTGACGCGAATGTGGAATCAGGTGACGCACCACTGATCGTCACGTTCAATCCCAGCTGTTCCACCGGAACGATCGACAACTACCGTTGGAGCTTTGGAGATGGCGACATCAGCTATGCCCGTAAACCCACCCACACATTCGAAGACGCCGGAACCTACATTGTTGAACTCACCGTCGAAGACGTGGACGGGCTCAGCGAATCGTACACGGGAACCATTGTGGTACACGGAGCAGATTAATAACCACTCACTATGAAAACCTTAGGAAAAGTTCTTTTGGGAATACTAACAGCGCTACCCATCGGGTATATGGTGTTCTTCATGACGTTCATTTCGATGCAAGTATATAATGGAAATCTAAATGACGCCGCGTCAGAAAAAATGTTCCACCTCATCTTTTTAATGCACTTGGGAGTGATGTTGATCCTTGCCGTCCTGCTCGTGATCTATATCGTCGATGTTTTCAAAAACCCAAACGTCTCTCAAGAAAAGAAGAGCTTATGGGCGATTGTGCTCTTCATTGGTGGGCCGGTAGCGATGCCGATCTATTTTTACTTGTACTTTGTGAAGCACCCTAAAGCCCTGGCTGTGTCATCCGTTCCGGGGAAAGGATCCGATCCAATTCCTTCTTAGGCATTAGTTTTTTGGACTCCACGACTTTGCGCAGGGGGGTCTTGGTTTTTCGTGCTTCCTTCACCAATTCAGTCACCGAATGGTAGCCGAGGTAGGGGACCAGTGCCGTAGCCGTGGCCATGCTGTTGTCGAAAAGCTTTTTGATCTGTTCTTCGTTGGCGCGAATGCCATCGATGCACTTTTCACGGAACATCTTAAGACCATTACGCAAAATGCGCTCAGAAAACAGCAAATTCCACATTTCGAGCGGGGCGAACCAGTTGAGTTCCAATTGCCCGCCTTGCGCTCCCAGTGAAACCGCCTGATCGTTTGCAATCACCTGGAAGCAGATCATATTCATGCATTCTGCGATGGATGGGTTAAGCTTGGCCGGCATGATGGATGATCCGGGCTGAACTTTTGGTAATTTGATCTCGGAGATACCGGCCTGCGGCCCCATGCTCAGTAGACGAATATCGTTGGCAATACGGTTCAATTCAACCGCCAAGGCACGTAGCGCCCCAGAAGCCTTTAAAAAGGCTGCATGACTGTGATTGGTTTCAAATAGGTTTTCTGTGGGTTTGAGTTTAAGTCCACTTAATTGAGATAGCTTTTTGACAATAGTTTTTTGGAAATCAGGGTGAGAATTGATCCCAGATCCTGTGGCATTCGCTCCAATTCCCAAAATGGAAAGCGCTTTTTGTGTCTCATCGATAGTGGTCATTGCGGTTTTCATCGCTGCGGCATACGCCATGAACTCCTGTCCCAGGGTTACGGGGACAGCATCTTGCAGGTGGGTGCGTCCCACCTTGATAACTTTTTTGAACTCGCGTCCCTTTTTCTCGAGTGATTTTTTGAATCGCTTCAGTTCCTCTTCCAAATCCTGCCAAGCCAACAAAACGGCAATTCGAGTCGCGGTAGGAGTCACATCGTTCGACGATTGGGCCATATTCACATGATCGTTGGGCGTCACGTACTTATAAGAGCCTTTTGGAGCGCCTAAGATTTCATTCGCCCGATTCGCAATGATCTCGTTCGCATTCATGTTGTAGGGAGTGCCCGCTCCAGCCTGAAACACATCCATCGGAAACTCGTCATCAAATTTCCCCTCCGCAAATTCAGCGCAAGCTTGCTCGATGGCTTTTGCCTCTTTTGGAGCAAGTTGTTTGAGTTCACGGTTGGTCTGGCAGGCAGCCAGCTTCACAAGCCCGAGCGCACGACGGAAGTGCCGGGGTGCCGGGATGCCACTGATCTGAAAATTTCCCAGCGCACGAGTGGTGAAAGAGCCATAGTAGGGATCTTTGAGAACTTCGATGGCTCCGAGAGCATCTTTCTCGGTGCGAGTTTTTTGCGAACTTTTTTTCTTCATGAGGACACCATTTTACACATTTTTGAATTCGTTGCAAATGATATATATTTCTCGACTTCTGTCCCGGCAGGCCGGGGGCTTAAAACAGCGCACTTCTTTGAATAAATTTTTTGTACGAGAAAGGACTTCTTGAAACTCCTCCCCCTGGAAAATCTTAGTAATACAGTAACCTTTTTCTCGAAGGTATCGCTCACAAAAATTCAACACCGCATGGTTCAACTCCGCCGAATGATACGCGTCCACATCGTGCTGACCCGTCGTTTTGGGCGCCAAATCGGCCACCACACCATCCACCTTATTCACCCCCACCACCTCAAGTGCCTTCTCATCGGTAATGTCCACCTGAAAAATAGCCACATTTTCTGCAATCGGCTCGATTTCTTGCAGGTCCAATGCATAAACATGCCCCTTTCCTACCCAGCGACTCAACATTTGGGACCAACTACCCGGAGCTGCGCCCAAATCAGCCACCACATGTCCCGGCTTCACCAGGTTAAATTTCTTCTGAATCTCCTCCAGCTTAAACGCGCTCCGCGCCCGCAAATTCATCTTTTTGGCGCGGTGAAAGTACTCATCCCGAACTTTGTAGGGTTTGGGCACGTTTAATCGGTTAAATCTCCAGAAATCCCCACTTTTTTCCGAGTCGACTTGATCGCCGAACGCTGCTTTTTGGCCTCCAAAACTTTTTCCTTAGCACGCTTCGATCGCTTCTGTTTTTGCTTTCTCAGTTTGAAGATTTTTTGAGCTTTTTCCGATTTCGCTCCCTTCAATTTTTCTTCCATCTTATCGATCAACAGTTTATACGCCGATAAACGATTTTTACTCTGTTCACGATGCTTTTGGCAGCGCACCTCAATACCTGTCGGACCATGCTTCAAGAGCACACAACTCGCCGTTTTATTGATTTTCTGACCGCCACTCCCTCCTCCCAAAACAAACGACTCCTCAATATCGGCAGGATCAATCTTGAGTTCGATCGCCTTTTTGAGATGCTTCGGTGGGAGTTCGACAGGAAAATTCATCGCACTCATTATACGCAAAATAAGGTTTACACGCATCCCCATATTTGATAGAAGAGTTACTAAATCCTTTCTTATGGACCCCTTCAAAACATTTTGTGAGCAGTATGCGTCCCGTTTCATTTATGGCGGGAAGAAACCGCGGGCACTAGGGGTGGAGAAGGAAATTTTGATTACAGATGAAGAAGGATGGATGGGCGATGTGATCGAACAGATCTGGCCCGATTTGATCAAAGAGGGATATGAACTGTTCAATGGACACGTTTATAAAGACGAAATCGCGGGATTTCACACCAAAAATGGAACCGTCACGACCGATGCAGGGCAAGGAACGCTCGAAATCATCCTCGATCCGTACGAAACCGTACAAGCGTGCGATGCAAAGATGACTCCGATCCTCAAACAGCTCTTGCGCATCGCCAACAACAACGAAGCCCGTATGATCGGAATCGGGTATCAGCCCCGAACATTGGAATCACCCAAAAATTGGAGTAAAAAGCGCCGTTACGAGGCCATCGAACAGATTTTTGGCGAGGCGGTTTTACCGTCCACTCTGGGCGCCGCGGATCAAGTGCACATCGACATCCGTCGGGACGAATTCACCCCCATTACCAATCTGATGCAGGGGGTGGCTGGATTCATGATGGTCCTCTTTTCGAACAGTCCACTCCGTCATGGGAAAAAGAGCGATCCGCAGATGATGCGTGAAATGTTTTGGGACGATATGGGGAAGATCAC
>CAZEDN010000044.1:6473-7163 GCA_964510905.1 uncultured Candidatus Peribacteria bacterium | reverse complement strand
AAAGTCTCCAAGCCGAAAAAACAGAATGCAGTCCTTGTATTTTTCCTTAATCTCATTGTATTGCCGCATCATCGGGGTGAGGCGGCCTTTGGGGTCCGTTGACATGGCCCCATTCTAGCCCTCAAAAGCGCTTTCGCAAGCTTCTCAACTTGACGTTTTCTCCTCACGAAGGAGTGGCCATAAATAGGCGTGCCGCTGCTCGACGAAATTGCTCAACTCATCAACTCCTTGGGCGAATTGAAAAAGTTCTGTACTGTTCCAAAATCCGCGTTTCTCATTCTCCTCCAATAAGAAGACTTCGAGTTCCGCGATACGCTCCATCATTTTTTCAAGCTCAAACTCGTCATTCAACAGATTGATAATGGTTTCCAAATACTGCTCGTTGTATTCATCAATACTGAAAACTCGATCCATCAGCGGTGACATTTCATCCAATGGCATGTCCTCCTCAAAAATCAGAGGTCGGGTTCCTGGCATGGGCGGACGTGGAGGGCGTTCCCCTTTTGGTGGCCTAAAGTTGGGTGGCAGATTTTGCTCAGGAAAATCGTCAGGGAAACCCACATTCACAAAGTCAAACAGGTTGGCCTGGCCTATATTGAAGGCCGCGTCACCCTTCGTGGCATTTTCGTCATTCATCGGATTCATCATTCCCGGCGGTAGTCCGCTTCCTCGTCCTCCTCCTCTTCCTCG